>JBAUAY010000658.1:0-4821 GCA_049676235.1 Streptosporangiaceae bacterium | reverse complement strand
ACGCCGGCCAGCGAGCCGCTGACAGATTCCCGCTGAACCGGTAGCCGTGCGCGCCCCGGCGACGGCCGTTCTAGGCGCGAGTTACCTGATTCTGATCGGGATCCCGGCCGTCCCGACTAGGTGTTGTTCTGAGCCGCCCACTGTGGAGGCGAGGTCATCGCATCGGCGCCTTCGGTAGCATCAAAGACTGTGGCACGGATTGATACCGACTATCTGATAGTCGGGGCCGGCGCGGCGGGGCTGGCCTTCGCCGATGCGCTGATCGCGGCCTCGGACGCTGACCTGGTGATGGTGGACCGGCGGCACGGCCCGGGTGGTCATTGGAATGACGCGTACCCGTTCGTGCGCTTGCATCAGCCGTCGGCGTTTTACGGCGTCAACTCGCGGATCCTGGGCGGCAACTCGATCGACCGCGCCGGCCCGAACGCCGGTTTCTACCAGCGGGCGACGGCGGCGGAGATCTGCGATTACTACCAGCGGGTGCTGGAGGAGCACCTGCTGGCGTCGGGTCAGGTCCGCTTCTTCGGCATGTCCGACTGGCTGGACGAGGGGCCGGCCGGATGTCGGCTGGTGTCCCGGCTGACTGGTGCGGTGACCACGGTGCGGGTGCGGCGCCGCATCGTCGATGCCAGGTATCTGGAGACCTCGATCCCGGCGACCCACACCCCGTCATTCGATGCCGAACCGGGAGCGCGCCTGATTCCGGTTAACGATCTGGTCAGGCTGACCGGGGCGGCGAGCGGGTATACGGTCATCGGCGGCGGCAAGACGGCCATGGACGCGTGCATCTGGCTGCTCGAAAGCGGCGTGCCGCCTGAGGTGATCCGCTGGATCAGGCCGCGGGACGCCTGGCTCCTTGACCGGGCGTTTCAGCAGCCGCTTGAGCTCGTCGCCGGGCTCATCGAGGGAGTGTCGCTCTACCTGGAGGCCGCGGCACAAGCGGAGGACGTCAGCGATCTGTTCGCCCGGCTCGAGGCCTGCGGGCAGCTCGTCCGGCTCGATCCTGCGGTCGAGCCCACGATGTACCGGTGCGCGACCGTGAGCCAAGCCGAACTTGGGAGCCTGCGGCGCATCGAGAACGTCGTTCGCCTCGGCCGAGTGGTGCATATCGCGGAGGACCGGATCGTCCTGGAGGAAGGTTCGATCCCGGCCGACGGCGGCCAGGTTCACGTGGACTGCTCGGCCGCCGGCCTCCGCCTTGCGCCCGGACGCCCGGCATTCGACGCGGGCCGGATCACCTTGCAGCAGATCCGCGCCTGCCAGCCAGCCTTCAACGCGGCCCTGGTCGGGTACGTGGAAGCCACACGCCACGACGATGCGGAGAAGAACCGGCTCTGCCCGCCGAATCCCTATCCCGACACCGCCATGGACTGGATCTCGACGACCTGCATCGCTCAGCGGGCCCAAGCCCTGTGGCTAGCCGACACTGACCTTTCAGCCTGGATGGAAGGGGCCCGGCTCAACGCCGCACGCGGAATCGGCGATCACCTGGCTGACCCGCGGATGACATCAGCGCTCACCCGCATGTTCGCAAATGCCGAGTCAGCCGTCGCAAAGCTTGAGACCCTCCAGGGTGAGGCCCAGCAGGCAGGCCGCGCAACCCGGCGGCCGTACTGATCCTGACCGCACCAGCGAAGGCGCCCACCGCGCACTGAACGGCGTGCTGAGCTTAGCGACCGACCACGCTAGCCGACAGGCGGGCCGCAGCCGGACATGGAACCACACCAGAACTGGACGATATGGCCCGCCCGGCAATGACCATCCGCCAGCCGACCACCCCGCGCTAAATCGGTGATCTGCTGCTCGTCCATTTTCAGGTATCCGCTGTGAAGGTGTCTGCGCGTAGTGGAGGGTCGCCGGCTTTGCCGGGCAACTGCGGCTCGCTCACGTGCTCGCGGCAGGACACGCCGATCACTGTTGGCTCCCGGAGAACGGTCCTCCAGCGGGACCGGCTGCCGTCCGGGATTGGCCGGAGTGCTCTGACGTGCGAGGACGCCTTTGCCGGAAACGGATGTGAGGGGCAATCTGCAGCTCTTGCAATGCAAAATTCAAAGATCATCTTCAAGATCGAAATATGTCTCTGAACTGCGATAACGTGGAGCTTAGGGAATTCGAACCCCTGACATCTTGCTGGCCAGGATGCCGCATGCGCGGGACGCCAAGACGCCGACGCAGGACATGTTCTCCGGGATCGAAACGGACCAGCCATAGCCGCCGCGCCTTGACCGCGGCGGATACTGAAGACCACCCGAGCTCGGGTCCCTCGCTCGGCGTTTTACTCATAATGCCGAAATGAGGGCGCTGCCTATGCACGCATTTATGCACAGTCGCGCATGAACTTCCATGTTCCGCCAGTATGCTGACGCCGCAGCGGCAATTGCTGCCGAAGCTTTTCATGTAGACGTATATAGCCAGATCGCTGATTCCGCGGGTCACGCAGTGAATGCGTAGATCGTGCAGGCGTCCAGATTCGCCAGTTTTGTGCGCTGTTTCGCGTCGACTCCGGCCGATTCGGCCTGGGTCCAGGTAGCGGGCACCCTCGTGCTCGACGTAGCGGTTCGTGGCTGTTCTTGCGGTTCACGGTCTATGGTAGTGGCCGGGCTGCGGGGTGCGTGGACGGCTACCGCCAGCGGCTGGCCCTGTGGCGAGTCGGCCGGGCCGCACCGAGGGAGACCGGTCAGCAAGGTGAGAAATCGAGCAGACGGCGGCAGGGACAGGATGAGAAGATCGGGGCCCGGTTATCGCTCGCAGCCGAAGGTAGCAGACAGTTGGCGCACAGGTTCCCGGCACTGATCGCGGCGCCCGCCGCGGCACAGGAGCGGATCTGGCTGACCGGGGCACGGCTCTTCGACGGCACCGGATCGCGGCTGCGCGAGAATGCGGCGATCCTGATCGAAGACGGAATCATCCGCCGGGTCGCTGACGCCGCCGAGCCGTGCCCCGACGGCGCCTGGCCACTGGACGTGGGTCAGCGTGTCCTCATGCCCGGGCTGACCGACGCCCACACGCACGCCTCGGGCACCGTCCCGCAGGTGGCGAAGGGCGCCGAGGAACCGTTGCCCGGCATCGCGGCTCACTTTCTGCAGGCCGAACTCCGCGACTACCTGCGCTTCGGGGTTACCACCATCCGCGTGGTCGGCTCGCAGGGGCTGCTGCCGCAGCAGGCCCGGCAGGCCATGCGTTACGGTGCGTTCCGCGGTCCCCGCCTGCTGACCTGCGCGAAGATCGTCTCTGCGACGGCGCCGGGCGGGCGTTTCTACGGTGACATGTACCGCGAAGCCGACGGCCAGGACGACATGCGGCGGGCGGTCCGCGAGCAGATCCGGGCCGGGGCCGACTTTATCAAGGTGATGACGACCGGCGCCCGCTCTAACGAGCTGGAAGATCCCGACCCGCTCCAGCTCACCGACCCGGAGCTGGCGGCGGTCACCGACGAGGCGCACCGGATGGGCTTCCGGGTCGCCGCCCACGCCGAGGGCCTGGATGGCTGCGCGGCAGCGATCAGGAACGGCGTCGACACCATCGAGCACGGCATATACCTGCACCGGCGGCCGGACCTGCTCGACGTCATGGCCGCCGCGGGCCAGGTGCTGGTGCCCACCCTGTCGGGGTACTACTGGATGGCGGGGTTGAGCGAGGAGGTCATCGACCCCACCCATGCCGAGGCGGAGCCGGATATGCCGCCGGTGCTGGTGGAACTGGCGCAGCGGAACCTCGAGGAGGGCGCGGCCAGCATGCGGGCCGCGCGGCAGGCGGGCGTCAAGATCGCGCTCGGCAGCGACACGAGCCTGGCCGTCGGGCTCGAGATCCAGCGGATGATCCACCACGGCCTCACGCCGGCCGAGGCCCTGGTCGCCGCGACCAGGACCGCCGCCGAAGCGCTCGGGCTGAACGAGCACATCGGCACCGTGACCGAGGGCAAGCTGGCCGACCTGACGATCATCGATGGCGACTCGCTGGCCGAGCCGCACCTGTTGTCCGATCCGGGCCGGATCTGGCTGGTCCTGCAGCTGGGCGCGCCCGTGGCCGGCCAGTTGCTTGCCAACCCGGCCCTCGCGGGCCAGTTCACATGGCCGGATCGGCCGGCGGGACCCAAACCAGCTGACATGGCCGGCTGGGTCCAGGCAAGCCGAGGCCACGCCTAGGGGAACCTTCGCTACCAGGGGCTTGGCGTTTGTCCTGAGTGTCACGGCAGGTCCTGGCGTGCGAAGGGCAGCGGCATACTGTAGGCAGGCCCCGCCGTTACGTGCGGGCCGTAACGGGTGATCAGGCCCGATGACCTGATCTGCTCGGGGTCGCTAATTGCCGTCGCAGTAAGCCACCCTTCCATATCGGCAGGGACGGCGTGCCGTTATCAACCCGGGCTTCGCCTAGTTGGCTGCTCCGGTTCTAGCCTCACGTGCGAGTAGCCGACGCCGTTGCCGGGTGCCGTATGTACGGACGGTGAAGACGGTGTCGGCTTTCAGTCCGGGTCATGACTGGGGGGTTGGGGTGCCGTATGTGAACCAGGCGGGCGTGCGCCTGTACTACGAGGATGCGGGGTCCGGGCCCGTCGTCTTGCTGCACGCCGGAGGAGGCGGCGGCGGCCGCATGCGGGCGAGGTTGCCAAAACCACGCCCGTTGGATCGAGCGGGGCTGAAGGGCGAGGATGGCCTGTTACACGGCATCCGGTACCGCTCGTACCCTTGGGGGCACCCGGGTATCCCGCGCAGAAGGACATGGCCGACCAGGCCGTGAGCTGTGAGCCCGCAGATCAGCGCAGGTCGGGTCGGCCCGGGGGGCGGGGGGAACCGAGCCACGGCCGGTGCCACCGCGCCGTCC
>JBAUAY010000657.1:0-4558 GCA_049676235.1 Streptosporangiaceae bacterium | reverse complement strand
CCCAGGTAGCTGACCGGCATGACTGTTTCCGGGCCGTGCTCGGCGATCGCAGACCGGAACCGGCCGGCGACCTCATCCAGCGCCTCGTCCCAGGAGACCCGGGTGAACTGGCCGCTGCCCTTCGGGCCGGTACGCCGCATCGGGTACAGCACCCGGTCCGGGCTGTAGGCCTTGTCGACGTAGTTGTTCACCTTCACGCACAGCCCGCCGCGCGTGAACGGATGCGCGGGGTCGCCCCGCACCTCCACCGCGCGCCCGCCGCGCACCGAGACCAGCATCGCGCAGGTGTCCGGGCAATCATGCGGGCACGCGCCGCGCACGGTCACCGTCGTTTGCTCATCCACGGTGGCAGTCATGAAATCTCCTCACGGCCAGCCGTCGCCAGCATTACCACGCAGTATCCACCGGCCTTACCTTCGCCACAACGCCGAAGAAACATGCGGCGGCCTGACGCCAGGCGCCCGGGAAACGGTACCGTCAGCGTTTCCCCAGGTCAGGCGCAACAAAACGCCTCACTGCCGATACTAGTGCGCCTCATCGCGCTCTTGTCATCCAGCTGCTCGATTTAATACACGACACCAGAGGTGCTACCAGATGCAGGCGAAAAATAATGGCGCAGGGTTCCTTCTGGAACTACTTGGAAACCATTGTTGGCGAAACGCAAATAGCAGTTGCCATCGTCAGAGAACTGAAGCGGAGGAAATTAATGACTAATTGCCCAGAGCAGACGGCACCTGTACTGCCACGGCGGCAGGGTCGGTCTCCCCCAGGGCACGGGCGCGAACGTCCTGGTCAGAGCAGAAGCCCGCCCGGCTGGCCTTCAGGCACAGCAGGCCCAGAAGCCGGCCGTCGGCGCTGGTGACAGCGGCCCGCCGCCGCCCGGCTGTGGTCATCGCCCGGCGCACGTCGGCAACGCTGGCCCCAGCCGGCACTGTGCGGCCAGCGAGTCGTCCCAGCGGTGCAGCGGCTGCATCAGGAGCCTGGCACCCGGCGATATCATCACGTTCCACGACAGCCTCCAGGTACCCGGACGGGCTGACGATCAGGGCGGCATGGACATGATCGTCGCGGAAGAAGTCCCGTATCTCGCCGACGGTGACCGACAGAGAATGTCGTTCGGGAGTCGTGAGCATCACTTCAGCAGCGGTGCGCACGATCCCATCCACCGGTCCAGGATAAGGACCACTGTCCGCACCTGCTCAGCCGCTACTCCCGTCATCCCCCGGCCGCCAGATCCCGCATGAGCCGGTACCGGGCCGGCGTAGCCGATCGGCTGTTGTTCGCGCCCTGCGCGGCGATGACCGTGTTGCCGCCGGTTATGCGACAGGTGTCCTTCCTCTTTCGCATATTGAGAACTGTGCAGGCACTGTGGCCAGAAGGTCGTCGAGAAACCGGAGGGTTGCCGAAACCGACTCGTGCCGCCATAGGGCCAGCGTGTGGTCAAATCCGATTGCGGCATACACCTCCGCTGCAAGCGCATCGGCAATCGGCACCAGCTGCGCACGCTGCTTTTGCAGCAAGAAACTGGGATCGGAATTGACCCTGCCTAGCAAGGCGAGCAGGGCTGCGGCCAGCAGGGCCCCCAGGGGCGCCAGCCAGCGAGGCAGGATGGGTGAGCGCCGGGCCAGCTGGGAGATGGCCAGAGCCATCGCGGCCAGCAGGAACATCTTCGCCCCGTCCATCCGCATGATCGCGTGGTAAATGGCGCCGGCAGTGGCGGTCCGCCGGTCCGGCACCAGTCCGCTGATCAGCCATGTGCCCAGGGCCAGCTGTGCCCAGGAGACCGTGGCCGCAGCGATCCCGAAGGCGGCGGCGGCCAGTCCGGCCCGGGCCTGCCCGCTGCGGCGGGCGGCACGCGCCGCCGCGGTCATCACGGCAACCAGGGCGATCGCGGCGACGCCCTCGGCGAGGGTGAACATGGCCAGGGCCGACCCGCTGCGCCCGGCAAACGCGGCCACCACCTGGCTGCCGGATGCGGCCACGCTCGGGTTCGGCGCCCCCACCGACAGGCTGATGATCCAGGCCGCGGCATAGCCGGTACCCGCCAGCGCGGACAGGCTGACGGCCATCCGGCGGCCGGGACGGTCTGCCTGAGCAGATGTGATCTGAGCGGTCATCGTGTTCCTCCTGTGCGTCCAGTACGGATCGGTGGTTGATCGAGTGAGTGGTTGATGACCACTCCGAGAAACTGCGTGGAGAGGTGCAGACGCCCAGGCAGGCAGATACGGCAGCCGGCGCCGCAGTGGGCGCTCGCCAGGCACCGGCCTATGGGCGGTCGTGGTGCGCTGCGGGGCGGAAGGGATGCGGTCGTCATGTACCACTGACACGATCTGCGCGGACTGCCCAGCGCGGCAAACCGGCAGCTCTGGTCGCAGGTCAGTCCTGGCGGGTCAGCATGAACACCGGAATCTGCCGCGTGGTCCTGGCCTGGAATTCGCCGACATTGGGAGCCTCCGCGACCAGCTTCGGCCACAGCCCGGCGCGGGCGGGACCGTCCAGCTCCTCCGCCACGACCGTGAACGTCTGGGCACCCACCTCGGCTTTGATCCTGGGGTTGGCCTTGAGGTTGTAGTACCAGTCCGGGTGGGCGGGCGACCCTCCATTGGAGGCGACGATCGCGAAGCGGCCGTCGCCCTGATGGGAACAGCCCAGCGGCGAGACGCGTTCGGTCCCGGACCTGGCGCCGATGTGGTGGATGAGAATCATCGGGGTGCCCGCCCATGGCCCGCCGACGCGTCCCTCGTTCGCCCGGAACTCCTCAATGATCTTGGTGTTATAGTCGCTGGCCCCGCCCGGAGCCGAGTTCGCCACGGTCTCCTCCCATGCCTTAGACGTACTCGTCATGGCGGCGGATCCAGGTCTGGAACGCATCGCCCTCGCCGCGCCCCTTCGGCGCCCGGTCGAGGATCGGGTAGTAGCCCATCAGGAACTCGACCCCGCGGCCCGCGGCCGCATAGGTCTGGTAGACGGCGCCGTCCTGGACGGTGAAGGCGCTCATCGCCGGTGATTCGGAGAGGTATCCGGGGACATCGGTCCCGGTCGCGGCCGCGTTCAGAGCCACGATCGGCGGCAGCCCGCCCTCGTCCAGGCCCCATGAACGCACCTGCTCCTCGGTGTAGGAGCCGCCGAAGTCGAAGTTGAAGTCGGTGTTCGCCGACGAGACCCAGGGAATGCTCCAGCCCATCCGCTGCTTGTACGCTTGCAGCTTCGCCAGCGGAGCCTGCGAAACGAGCAGCAGGGTCACGTCGCGGGCATGAAGGTGCGGCAGGAGGCCGTCGAGGCCATCGGCCATCGACGAGTTGACCGGGCACCCCGCCTCGTAGCTCGGTCCGAACATGAAGTGGTAGAACAGCAGCTGTGAGCGGCCGTCGAAGAGCTCGGCCAGGGTCCGCGTCCCGTCGTCGGTGTCGAACCGGTACTCCTTCTCGATCGTGACCCAGGGCAGCTCGCGGCGCTGGCGTGCCAGCTCGTCCGCCATCCTGGTGTGCTCCTTCTCGCGCTGAAGCAGCTCGTCACGAGCGGCCTGCCACTCCTGGTGGCTGACAACCTTGTGATCCGTCATCGCGTCTTGTCTCCTTTTTCGAGTTTTCGAGTGCATTCCTGAGCCGGTACGTCTCGCTGCTGCGCGGAATCAACGTCCGTCCCTTTGCCTACGCCGCGGCGGGCCCTGCGACGAAGGCCGCGTTCTCGCGCTCAAGCGCCTTGACCGCCCCGCTGCGCCAGCTCTCGGCCAGGGACTGTGACGCGGGATCGGGGAAGATGTCCTCTTCCTCGTTGTCGACTCCGTCGAAGATGGCCCGTGCGACGGACTCGGGGGAGGCCTTCGGGATGTCGAAGCCCCGGGTCATATCGGTGTCGGTGGGGCCGGTCAGGATGGCATGCACCCGCACGCCCCGTCCGGCCAGAAGAGCGCGTAGCGATTGCGTCAGGTTGAACGCGGCCGCCTTGGAGATCGCGTAGGCCGGAGTGAGCGGCAAGGGGGCGACGGCCATCGTCGACACATTGTTGACGATGACTCCCCGAGAACGGGTCAGCAACGGCAGGAAGGCCTGGATGACGCCGTACGGGCCGAAGAGGTTGACGGCTAGGTGCTGATCAAGCACGGCCCGATCGCTCAGGTCATCGAAAAGCGCAATTCCGGCGTTGTTGATGAGGATATCGAGAGATTCGACCTGATCGGCAGCTGCCTGAATCTGGGCGGCGTCGGTCACGTCCAGGGTTAGGGGCGTGACGTGCCCGTCCGGGTGGGCCAGGGGCTGGCGCGTGCCGGCATATACCCGCTTCGCGCCCCTGGCGAGGGCTTCTTCAACCAGAGCCTGCCCGATGCCGCGATTGGCCCCGGTCACCAGAACTGTCTTGTCGGCGATTGTCATGTCTGTTACTCCAGTTCCGCCACGTTCTTGTGGGTTCCGCGCCGCTTGTTTGGCGGCCTACTGATATAGACCAGCCGGATTCGCGGGAATCGCCGCGGACCGGCATGCGCCGCGTGCCCGGTTTAGGCGCCGCCGGGTCCGGGCGCGGCCGGGGGGCGCGGCTGGCGGCCGAGGAAGGCGACGAG
>JBAUAY010000656.1:0-10654 GCA_049676235.1 Streptosporangiaceae bacterium | reverse complement strand
AATGCTGATCCCCTTTATCTTCTAAGGACGCGCGGCACGTGCTGGCGGGATGGGCGCGGCCGCGCTGCTGGCCGCGGGGCCTGCTCCTGCGCCAGCGCGATGCCTGAACCGGATCCTGCCCAGGGTCCGCAGGAGATCCTAGGCGTTGACGTAGATCAGCACCGCTTGATGCCGTGCACAGCGCAGAAGCTCGGCCCGGCCACGCGCCTCCGGGCCGACCTGGTCCGAGATCGCCTTACATCCAGCTCCCACGGCAGCCGGGCTGCGGCGCGTTCGAGAAGTCCTCCAGCACCAGTTCGGGCAGTGGGATCCCGGAGGGCGGGCGTATGGTCATTCCTTCATGATCGGACACCGTGACAGACTGCCCGGGTCGCCGGCGAGTCGCGCTGCCGCCACTGGACTAGCACCCAGGCACATACCCTGACGACGGCCAGCTGAACCGGATGGCCGCCATACTCCGTGGTCAGAACAATCGGGATCACGTACGTAACGTCAGGAAAGCCATTGAGCAACCTCCCAGGCACCAGATGTGACCTCGTTATCCGAGACGTTCCGCTGCCGCGAAACTCAGCGCTCGCGTGGCGACCCAGAAGCTGAGGGCAGCTATCGGAACCTCGACGAAGGCCAGCGCGATCCCCTCGAATCGCCCTGCCGCATTCGACGAGATGACGTTGATCCACGCGTCGCACAGCAGCAGCGTGCCCGTAACCGTGGCCGGAACGACCGCGGTCGCCGACCGGCGATGGAGAGCGCGTCCGGTGTACGCCATGGCGAGAAGCTCAAATACGTCAAGGCCTGTCCAGGCCAGTCGAAGGTGCTGAGCGATCTGGGCCGTCGGCTCCACGGCCAGCACGAGAACCAGAGATGGCACCAGGGCGAGCGCGGCTATCGCTAGGGTCAGCGGCAGCCAGCGGGCATGCGGCCTGGCCCGCGAGAGCCCTGTTCCGGCCCGCGAGAGCGCTGTTCCTGTGAGGGCGGCGAGTTCAGTCCAGATCGTGATCACGCACAGCACCACGATGGCGGTCACCACGGCCAGGAACGTCGGGATCGACCCGGCCCACGTCGACGCCCCGGCCCGGGTCAGAATGCGGAACCAGGCCGAGATAAGGGTCACCGTGGCCGCGAACGAAGCCGCCATGACCGATAGCCGGGAATCCCGCGAGTACAGCCACGCTGTGACCAGTAGTCCCAGCATCATGGCCAGGATGAGGCCAACGCTCAGGATATGGAGCTGGTGGGTGGGGGCTCGTTTAACTTGCGAGAGGAAGAGGTAAACGATCCACGGCGCCAGTCCCGCCGCGCCCGCCCAGTAAAGCCACGTCAGATACCGGATCCCCGTGAGCCCCCGGCCTCTCGTAAGATCCCGCTCCCGAATCTCGGGGTCGTTGGACAAGATTTGACCTTACTGTGCTCGTGTGTGGTCTAGATCCTTCCTCAAAAGCCTCTGAGGTGCACCCGCCGCGATCCAGCGCCTGCCGCCGTCGCCGTGCCAGCGGGTCCCGCAGGCGCATCCGTCCCCCAAGCCATGCCCGGCTCCGAAGGCAATGACGGTCAGTCCCGCGCACCTTAGCCGACAGGCTCAGGTCGCTGCTCTTCGGCTGGATCGCGTGGCATGGTCAAGGTCCTGCCGTGCCAGCGGCGCTCGATGACCTTGCCGGCGGCACGTGAGTGTGCTCGGCGCCGTGATAGACAGACCTACATGGCAAGGATGCTGGTGTCCGCTGAGCATAAGGTGGACGCGCCTGCGGATGAGGTCTACCGCTATGTCGCGGACATGCGCGAGCACCATCCGCATTTCCTGCCTCCGGCATTTTCCGACTTCCGGGTGGAATCCGGTGGCGTGGGTGCCGGCACGATCACGCGATTCAAGATGACGGCAGGCGGGCGGACCCGCGAGTACCGGATGACGGTCGCCGAGCCCGAACCGGGCCGGATCCTCACCGAGTCCGACACCGACTCGAGCGCGGTCACCACGTTCACGGTCTCCCCGCAGGGCGGCGCGTCGCTCGTGCAGATCTCCACCGCCTGGGACGGCGCGGGCGGGATCGGCGGCCTGTTTGAGCGCATGTTCGCGCCGAGAGTGCTGCGCGCCATCTATGCGGACGAACTTGAGCGACTCGATGAATACGCGCGCGAACATCGCCCAACATGAGTTGAGATCACCCTGTCGGCGGCGATCAGGAGATTAGTCCCGACGCCACATAGCGAGCTATATTCAGCAGTCTTGTGGCGCAGTAAGCAGCACGGGACGGCATACCGGTCCGGCTGGGGGTACGCGTGCAGCTAGCCAGTCGCTGGCATCCTCAGCAGTCTCGAACTGCCCCACAACGAGATCTGGCCGAATCCTGGCCGACCGGCCGGGCCGGTACTAGCCGACAGCCGGGCACAGCCTGGGAAGCTAGCCAGTGGCGGCTCGCGGACCGGGAGGGCTGGCATGGCCATGTGCCTGGCGTCTCGTCGCAGCTTCAGCCGTCCGGCCGAGTTGTCTGCCCGGGTTCATGAGCGTGAGCCGGACGGCCGCCTGGCATCACTCGGGCCTAGGGTCCCAGCGGAATCGCCTGATCGCGACAAAGCCGCCCGCTACCCCCCAGATCGCGAGGACCAGCAACTGGCGGCCCGCGAATCCGCGGTCCAGGGCGAATGGGTTCAGCAGCGCCTGGTTGAACGGCCGGACCGGGAAAACACCCGCCAGGTCATTAAGGAACCGGGAGGTGATCAGGAAGTAGGTGCCGGAGATGAACACGAGCGGGAAGAAGATGAACTGCACCACTGCAGGCGCGGCCTCCGCGTTGCTGATGAGGCTGGCGACCGCGACTCCCAGCGCGCAGAACGCGGCCGCGCCGATGACCAGCGTGACGATGATGGCGGCCCAGTGGCCTGGCATCGGCACCCCGTACAACAGGCCCATCCCCACGATCAGCGCCGCGTCGATGAGGCTGATCATGATGCAGTGCGCCACCAGCCCGACGAACATCACCCAGGCGGGCAGCGGAGTCCCGCGCAGCCGCTTGAGTATGCCCTCCTGGCGGCGCAGTGACAACGTGACGGCCAGCTGCGAGTAGCAGGCGCCCATCACCGACACCGCCACGATCGTGGAGGTGTAGTACTGCAGCCCGGTGACAGGCCTGCCGCCGATTCTGGCGAGCGTCACGTTCCCGAACACGCCGGCCAGAATGGCGAAGAAGACCAGCGGGAAGGCGAAGATGAAGAAGGCGCTCTGCGGATTGCGCCAAAAGCTTAGCTGCTCGTAGCGGACCTGGTGCCACACCAGGGCCGCGGTGTTGCGGCGCGCCGGCGCCCCGGCGGCCGCTGCCTGGCTGCTCATCCGCGCCTTCCCATCCTGCGCCGGGGCGCCGGGGCGTCTTCGGGCGCGGCGGCGGCGTCCTGCGCGGCCGTCAGGCCCAGGTAGATGTCCTCCAGGCTCGGCCGGTCCACGGTGAGCCCCGGGAGCGTCGTGCCGTGGTCCAGAGCCCACCCGGTCAGCCGGTGCAGCAGCTCGGTCGGCTCGTCGGCCTCGACGACCAGCCGGCCGTTCTCGCCGACAGCGGCCTGGACGGGAAGGTCCGCCGCGGAATGCCCGCCCGGGAGGGCGAAGCTGATCCGCGCGCGGGCCAGGTCACGCCCGCCGAGCGTGGCGGGCGTTCCCTCTTCGATGATCTTGCCGCCGGAGATGACGGCGACCCGGTCGGCGAGCTCCTGCGCCTCGTCCATGTAGTGGGTGGTGAGCAGGATCGTAGTGCCCAGGCCGGAAAGCCCCCTGATGACCTCCCAGGCGCCGCGCCGCGCGCTCGGGTCGAAGCCGGTCGTCGGCTCGTCGAGGAACAGGACCCTGGGGTTCCCGATGATGCCGAGGGCGAGATCCAGCCGCCGCTTCTGCCCGCCGGACAGCGACTTGACCTTGCTCTTCTCCTTGCCGGTAAGGCCGACGAGCCCGATCACCTCGCCAACATCGCGCGGATTAGGGTAATAGCCCGCGTTGCGGGAGACCGACTCGCGCACGGTCAGGTACGGCTCCACCGCGAGCTCCTGGAGCACCAGGCCGATCTGCTCGCGCAGCTGCCGTCCGGTGCGCCTGTCGCCAGGATCGAAGCCGGCGACCACGACCTTGCCCTCGTCTGCCTGCCGGTAGCCCTCGAGGATCTCCAGCACCGTCGTCTTGCCAGCGCCGTTCGGCCCGAGCAAGGAGAATATCTCCCCGTACCTGACGGTAAAGCTCACCCCGGCCACGGCGCGGGTGGCGCCATAGCTCTTCCGCAGGTCCTCCACGACGACAGCGTCCACGGCCTCCTCCTGAGCGCACCGCTCGGAGCTCACATCGCCAGGGTCTGGAGCAACGATGCCGCGGCCAGGGCCTACCCTGCACGACCGCGCCTGCTCTACGGTACCTCCATCAGACGGCCCCGCGAGGCCGGCGCAAGGCGAGGTCGCACTGGGACGAATTCGAGAAACTGCTGGTCGCGCTGACGATAAACGTCGACGGTCTCGTCGAGGTCCGCTACGGCACATCTGGCCGGGAGCAGGACGGCATCGACGTCATCGGCTTCACGCGGCTCGGGCATCATGCCCACGCTTACCAGTGCAAGAGCGTTAATCAGTTCAGCAATCGGACCTCGCCCGCGCCATCGCCAAATTCGCTGACGGGGACCCGGCCGTTCAGCCCGAAACGTCTCGTCATCGCTGTCGCCACGCCCGCGAACCGGACCTAGCTCATCAGGAAGCTCGAAGATACCCGCACCACGTCGCCTGCGTGCAGGCCGATGCCCGGCGGCCCGCGGTCCGCGCCCAGTGCCCAGGAGGGAAGCAGGGGAACGACTCTGCAGCCAGCGCGGCCGGCTCGGGTCCTGGCTGCTGCGCCGGGCCCGCCCTCCGCCTACCTCCGTGCGTCTCGCTAACGTTGCTGCAGGCGTTCGGCCAGGCTGTGCGCGAGCCTGGCCTTGACGGTCGGTTCGCTGTCTACCAGCCACTGAAAATCCTCACTGGTCAGCGTGAGGAGCCGGCCGGGTTCGGCGCACCTGACGGTGGCCAGGCGGGTGTAGCCGTAGCCGCCGCCCCAATCCCGGGCGGCGAGCTCGCCGAAGTGGTCACCCGGGCCCATGGTGCGGATGAGCCGACCATCGATAAAGACGTCGTAGCGGCCGGACAGGATGATGTAGAACAGCCGGCCGGAAGCCCACCGGCGTACGACCTCCTCCCCGGCGGCCACGTCAAGCCAGACCCCGCGGACATGGACGCCCCGGACAATCGAAGCGGGCACGCCAGCGAGCAGCGGGACGGTCCCCAGCACACCGTCGTCCAAGCCCGCGATGACGTCGGCCCTGGAGTCGGCGTCAGCCCCGCCCGGCGCGGCCGCGGGCACAGGCGCGCCCGCGAAGTGTTCGATGACCAGCCGTACGTGCTCTTCCGAACTGGTCGGATTGAGGATGCATAGCCGGATGGCGTGGCGCCCGGCCAGCCGGGTCGCGGAGACCAGCGCCATGCCGCTGCGTTCCAGGTCGTCGGCAAGGGCCAGGCCGCGGCGTTCGGTTTCGGCCTCGTCGCAACCGGGCCATTCCCGGCGGAAGCAGACGATCCCGAGCGTCGCCGGCGCCATCAGGGTGAGCTCGGCGTGGCGGCGGATCAGGGCCTCGGCGAACTCCGCCAGTTCGAGGTTGCGCTGAATGGCGGCGCGGAACGCGGCCAGGCCGAAGGTCTGCATGGTGACCCAGATCTTGAGCGCCCGGAAGCCCCGGGACAGCTGCAGCCCCCGGTCGGCGAAGTTGACCTCACCAGCACCCCGAGTGGTGTCGCCGTCGAGGTAGTCCGGGTGGATGGCGAACGTGCGCTCGAGCCGGGCGCCGTCGCGGATCAGCACGCTGCCGCACTCCATCGGCTGGTAGAGCCATTTGTGGGGGTCCAGCGTGACGGAGTCGGCGCGATCGATGCCGGCCAGCGCCGATCGTCCCTTAGCGGTCAGCGCGGCAAAGCCGCCGTAGGCCGCGTCGACGTGCAGCCACAGCCCTTCCTCGGCGCCGACATCAGCCAGCTCCCCGAGGGGATCAACAGCGCCGGTGTTGGTCGAGCCCGCGCTGGCACACAACGCGAACGGGACCCGGCCCGCGCTGCGGTCAGCCCGAGCGGCCGCGGTCACCGTTTCCGGCAACAGCCGCCAGCGGTCGTCGGTCGGCAGCACCCGGACCTGCGGGGGCCGCAGGCCCATGGCCCGCGCGGTCCGGGCCAGGGACGAGTGCGCCTGATCCGACAGATACAGGACGGAGTCGTCGGACGGCCCTCCCGCGGCCTCGCGCGCCACCAGCAACGCCATCAGGTTGGCGGCTGAACCGCCGCTCACGAGCAGCCCGGCGGTGCTGGTCGGCATCCCGAGCCAGTCGCGGAACCAGTCAACGACCTCCAGTTCGATCTGGGCGGCGCCGGCCGATTCCATCCACGCCCCGCAGTACGGGTTGGCCGCGGCGGCCGTCAGCTCGGCCAGCGCAGCCGGCCAGGTGGTAAAGCTCGGGATGAAGGCGAAGTACCCGGGGTGATCGGTCCGTGCCGCGTAGGGCAGCACGTCCGCGATCACCCGTGCCAGGACCGCGCCGTACTCGGCGGCCTGCTCCGGTGGCGGACCGCCGAGCCGGGAAGCCATGTCGGCGGCCTCGGCGCGTCGCAGCACCGGATCAGCCCCGGGATCGGCCAGCCTGGCCACCAGCGCGTCGACGGTCGCGTAACCGGCGCGCCGCATCGCCTCGGCGTCCATCGCCAGCGGGTGCTCCACGTCTGCCTCCCTCGGTGCCTGGTGGCGAGCTAGCCCGGTTCGGCCGGGCCGTCCCCTGAAGTGTCGCGGTGGCCTGGCGCGGTGCCGGTGGCCAGCCGCGCGGCAACGATGGATTCCGCCTGCCGCTGGGTCGGCGAATGCCCGAGGATCGCCGTCAGGAAGGGTTCCCGGTTGAGCTCGTACACGGTGGCGGCGCCAACCGCGGTCACGGTCGCCGTGCGCGGGATATCGCGCAGCAGCGCGATTTCCCCTACTCCTTCGCCTCGTCCGCACCGGCGCAGGAACTGCCCGTCTTGCCGGGCATCGAGTTCACCCGCGGCGATCGCGTAGTAGGCATCTCCCAGGTCGCCCTGCCGGATCAGGACGGTGCCGGCGGCCAGGTGCACCGGCGTGAGGGCCGCCGCCAGGCCTTCGATCGCGGGCGCGGGCAGCTCGGCGAACAACGGGAGCGAACGCAGCAACGCGATCTCCACCACCGGCACGGGCGTCTCGGCGTCGAGACTGAACAGGGCGCGCCCGCCGACCGCGGCCGCGACCGGGAGCACGGCCGCGACCCCGACCAGGGCAAGCCGGCTGCCGCCCAGATGCATCAGCGCCGGCACGAGCAGGGCGCCCAGCGCGTACCCGGCCATCATGAGCCCCTCCAGGATCCCGAAGATCCGGCCGATCAGCTGGGGCGGAACCGAGCGCTGCAAGAGGGTGCGGGTGGCCACCTCTAGCAGGCAATGGCTAGCCCCGGCCAGCACCAGCAGGGCCAGGGTCCCGGCCACGCCGAGACCGAACGCCAGCGCCGCCACCGCACCGCTGCACACCAGCGCCGCGGCCGCGATCGGACCACCCAGCCGGCGGCCGACCAGGACCGCGCTCACGGTGGCGGCCAGTACCGCTCCCGCGCCGAAGGTGAACTCGAGGTAACCGGCCCACGCCTGCGGGCGGCCGAGCACGCTGATGGCCAGGATTACGATCAGCAGCTCCAGCGCTCCCACCACGATGGCCTCCGCCGTCAGCAGCGCAAGCATGAGCCGCAGCCGCGGTTGGCTGGCCACCATCCGCAGGCCCTGGCCGACCCCGGCCAGCGCCTCCGGAGCACGCTCCTCCGGCGCGGCCAGCGCCGCTACCTTCAGCCGGGCGACCAGCAACGCGGCCACCAGGCCGAGGCCGGCGCACACCGCGAAGACGCTGCCCACGCCACCGAGCGAGATCAGCACGCCGGCCAGCAGTCCCGCCATCGCGACCCCGGCGGCGTCCAGCCAGCCCGCGACCACGTTGGCCGCCGTCAGCTGATCGGTGGTAATGGCCAGCGACGGGAGAAGCGTCGACTGCGCCGGGCGGGTCGCGGTGACCGCGGTGGCCGCGACTACGGCGCCCGCATAAGCGGCCAATGGCACGCCCGCGATGACCGCCACGGCCGTGGCCGCCATCGCCGCCGCCTGCACCAGATAGCCTCCGGCGAGCATGAACACCGGTGACCGCCGGTCGGTGAGCGCCGCCACCATGGGCGCCGCGACCGCCGCAGGCACCAGCTGCGCCACCGCTACCAGCCCGGCGATGGCGGCGCCACCACGGCTGTAGGCGAAGACCAGCATGGCGATCCACACCGAATACTCGGCGAGAACGAACAGCGCATACGCCGCCAGCGCGCGCATCAGGGCCTTGTTGTCTGCCAGCGAGCGGAAAGCGTGCAGCCTCCGGGCACCGGCGCTACTCCCCACCAGCCCTCCCCAGGCTCCCTGTGGCCGACCACCACCGCTCACCCAGCGCCGGGCGGTCTCCCACCGGACCGCTCCCGCGCAGCTAACCTCCTGATTGCACCATCACGACCAGCACCAAGGCAACCAAGAGCTCACGACTGCCGTAAAGGGACAGCTTGCTACCGGGCATGCCGGTGCCTGCGGCCGCGCAGATCATCCGGGTCTGGAGCGTTGCTGCGGCACAACTCCCTGTCTGCTAAACCACGCATAAGGCGGATATCGCTCGTCAAGCGGTGCGTAGCGCTAACTACAGTGCGTGACATGAAAACGTTAGCTTGGTACGCCGAACAGGAGCGTATAAGGACCGCGAGGGCATCCGGCACACCTACGCGCAGATCAGCCACCTATGGCCGTCCTGCCCGGGGCGGAGGCCAGTCGGCGTGACACTGCCCGGGCGCCCGGTCAACGCTGAGGCCCGTTAGCAAGGCAAAGAAACCTTCTGGGCCTTTAGAGCTATTACCGGCTGGGCGGCCAGGTCCTACAATGTCGGTTACGTGCGGGTTTGACCAGGGTTAACGTGCTGAGCGTGGGAGCGTGGCGTGGGGTGTGGGCGGTGCGGTGCGACCCTGGAAGAGGGCGACCGGTTCTGCGGGCATTGCGGCGCTCCGGTGGGGGGCTGCCCGTCGTGCGGTGCGCCGGTTATTGCCGGGCATCGCTTTTGCCGTGCCTGCGGCGCCGCCCTCGCTGAGGTCGCCCCTGCTCCGTCCGCGGACGTCCCGGCCGCGCCCGCGGCGGTGCCCGGGCCGGGCCGGGAGCCGGCCGCGGAGCGGCGGGTGTGCTCGGTGCTGTTCTGCGATGTGGTGGGATTCACCCCGCTGTCGGAGGCGCGGGATCCCGAAGCGGTCCGGGAGCTGCTGTCGGAGTACTTCGAGGTGGCGCGGACGGTGATCATCCGGTACGGCGGGGTGGTGGAGAAGTTCATCGGCGATGCGGTGATGGCGGTGTGGGGCACCCCCGCGGCCACCGAGGGGGACGCTGAGCGGGCGGTCCGCGCCGCGCTGGACCTGGTGATCGCCGTGGCCGAGCTGGGAGCCGGGGCGGGGCTGCCGGGGCTGGCCGCGCGGGCCGGGGTGGTCACCGGCGAGGTCGCGGTGAACCTCGGCGCGGTCGGCGAGGGCATGGTCGCGGGGGATGCAGTGAATACCGCGTCGCGGGTGCAGGCGGCGGCCGAGCCGGGCTCGGTTTTGGTGGATGAGGCGACGCAGCGGCTGACGGGCCGTGCGATCGGGTTCGCCGATGCCGGGGAGCATGCGCTGAAGGGCAAGGCCGGGCCGGTGCGGCTGTGGCGGGGGACCCGGGTGTTGTCGGCGGTGGGCGGTTCGCAGCGGGTGGACGGGTTGGAGGCGCCGCTGACCGGCCGGGACGCCGAGCTGCGCACGGTCAAGGACCTGTTCCATGCCGCCGCCGATCGGCGGGTGCCGCGGCTGGTGCTCATCTCGGGGCCGGCCGGGGTAGGGAAGTCCCGGCTGGGCTGGGAGTTCGAGAAGTACGCCGACGGGCTGAAGGCGCAGGTGTGGTGGCACCGGGGCCGGTGCCTGTCCTACGGCGAAGGGGTGGCGTTCTGGGCGCTGACCCAGATCGTCCGGCAGCGGCTGGGCATCGCTGAGGAGGACCCGGCTGAGGTCGCGGCGGGCAAGCTGGCGCAGGGACTGGACCGGTACGTGCCCGACCCGAGCGAACGGGCCTACGCCGGGCTGCGGGTGGCCCGGCTGCTCGGCGTCGCGTTCGCGGGAGACAGCGGGGGGCCGCTGAGTCGGGAGGAGCTGTTCGCGGGGTGGCGGCTGTTCTTCGAGCGGCTCGCCGCGGTGCAGCCGGTGGTGCTGGTGGTGGAGGACGCCCAGCACGCCGACGCAGGCCTGCTGGACTTCCTGGACTACCTCCTTGACTGGGTGCGGGACCTGCCGGTCTACGTGCTGGTGCTGGCCCGGCCCGAGCTGGGCCAGGCCCGGCCGGGGTTCGGCACCGGCCGGAACCGGACCGCGCTGACCCTGGACCCGCTAGATGCGGCGTCGATGGACACCCTGGTGGATGCCCTGGTACCCGGGATGCCGGCGGCGGCGCGGGCGAAGATCACCGCCCAGGCGCAGGGGATCCCGTTGTTCGCGGTGGAGACCATCCGGTCGCTGGTCGACCGGGACATCGTGCAGCC
>JBAUAY010000655.1:0-1717 GCA_049676235.1 Streptosporangiaceae bacterium | reverse complement strand
GCCTCGATCACGCTGCCGCCCCTGTCCTGGGCAGCCGCCGCGGCGTACAGCCGGTCCAGCAGCGCGAGCGCCTCGGCGGGCCGCTGCTGGGCCAGCAGCACACGGGCCAGCACCAGGTATCCCGGCTCCCGCGGATAACACGGCTCATCGCCAGCGTGCAGGCCGGTCTCACGTGTCCACCGCGCGGCCGCGGTCACGTCGCCCTGGGCCAGCAGCAGCCGCGCCCGCTGCGCCGGGGCCGGGTTGAGCAGGCCAGCCGTCGTCGGCGAGGCATGCTCGGCTTCGCCCATCACCTCCAGCGCACCGGCAGGATCACCGGTGGCCTGCCGTATCCACGCCAGTGTCACCAGGCCTGCGGCTAGCGATGTCCCGTAGAGGAATTGGCGGCATAGCGCGATGCCCTCGGTGACGTACTGGAGGGCGCTATCGAGCTCGTTCCGCTGGTAGGCGACTTCGGCGAGGCCCACATACGCGAGGCCGGCGGCCGGCGCAGGCGGGCGGCCGGGCACTGCAGCGGCTTTCAGCGCCTGCTCGTAGGTCTTGATGGCCGTATCCAGGCGGCCCAGGGCCCGCTGGACCTGGGCGAGTTGGTAGCAGTGCCATGCGGTCAAAGTGGGCTGGCCGACCGCCTGCCACCCGGCAATGCTGGGCGCGAAGGCGCCCTCGGCTTCCGCGAGCCGGCCACGGAGCCACTCGGCCACGGCCAGGAATCCCCGGGCGGTAGAGCTCAGCAGCCACTCGCCCTCGCGGCTCTCGGCCAGGGCCCGCGAGGCGAACACCGCCGTAGCCTCGGCGTCACCGCGGAGTTGGGCGAGATAGCCACGACGGATCGCGATCAGCGCGGGGACATTCACGAGCATGCTGCCGGCCCGGCCGACGGTAGGCTCGAACGGCTCCTCAGCCAGGCCTGGGGCCGCGCGCTCGGCCGCGTCCAGCAGCGGCTCCATCGCCTCCACCCGGCCGCTGGCGGTGGCCAGTTGCGCCTGCGCGAGCAGCAGCCGAGGGCGGGACCGGACCAGCTCGGCCGGGAGCGCCGATAGCCACCGCTGAAGCGTCGTCCCTTCGCCGCCCAGATAGTAGAGCTCGTCGAAATACTGCTCGATCAGCTGGGCGGCGCGGGTCGTCTCCCCGGCGGCTACCGCGTGCCGTACCGCGTCGTCGGGCAGCTTGTGCTGCTGGCACCAGGCGGCGGCGTTGCGGTGCAGCAGCCTCGCCCGGTCGGGCTGTTCCTGCTGCAGGCGGGCGCGCAGCAGGTCGGCGAAGAGGTGGTGGTAGCGCCACCAGCCGCGCACCTCATCCAGCGGCACCAGGAACAGCCCGGCCCGCTCCACCTGCTCCAGCAGTGACTGGCTGCCGGTGCGGCCGGTGACCGCGTCGCACAGGTCGCCGCTGAGCCGCTCCAGCACGGAGGTCTCCAGCAAGAAGGCGCGCACCTGGCCGCTTTGCTGCTCGAGCACCTCTTCGGCCAGGAAGTCCAGGACGTAGCGGTGGCTGCCGGTGAACGCCGCGACGAACCCGGCGGCATCAGGCTGCCCGCGCAGCGACAAGGCCGCCAGCTGGAGCCCGGCGGCCCACCCCTCGGTGCGGGCGGCCAGCGCCGCCACCGCCGTTTCCGGCAGGGCCACACTTGATACGGTCGCCCCCTGCCGCAGCAGCGCCGCCGCCTCGTCCCCGGTGAACCGCAGTTCTGCGGCGCGCAGCTCGGTCAGCTGGCCGC
>JBAUAY010000654.1:0-1810 GCA_049676235.1 Streptosporangiaceae bacterium | reverse complement strand
CAAAGCCGCGAAGTTAAGGGTCTGGCGGGATTGTCCAGGGTGTATCGGCTGGCGGTGTGTTGAGTTTGTAGGTGCCGAAGCCGGTGCGGGTGAAGAAGCCCAGGCGTGCCCATTCGCCGAGCTGGGTGAGCATGGTCCGGGGTTTGACGTCCAGGAGGACGGCGAGTTCGTGGCCGCTCCAGTCGCGAGGGGGCTGGCTGGTGATGATGGCGGCGATCCGTTCCCGGCGGGTGGCCGGCCCGGGCGGGCGGGGCGGGCGGGGTGTGCTGCGGTCGCGGTGGGTCCGGCCGGGCTTGAGGTCGACGGGCGGGGTGCAGATGGCGATGTCGATCGCGGTGATGGCGGTGGGATGGGCCGGGCGGCCGTCGTCGCGGTTGAGGTACCGGGAGGTGGCGCATTTGACCTTGCGGGCGCTGTACCGGGGGCGGCGGGCGGGCAGCAAGGCGGCCAGGACGGCGCGGCCGATCGCGCCGGGCAGGTCGGCCGGGCCGTCCGGGCAGACGCCGGCGGCGGCGGTGAGCTGGTCTTTGGCGGCTTCCATCGCGGTGGTGAAGCTGGCCCGGTCCGGGTCGGTGCCCGGGCGGGTCTCGATGGCGGTGACCATGGCCATGCGCAGCAGCTGGTAGAGGGTGAGCAGGGCCCAGGTCTCCTGTTCCAGGCCGGGCCGGTCGCCGGAGCGCAGCACATGGCCGTCGAGCAGGGTGTGCCGCAGGGCGAAGTAGGCGGACTCGATCTCCCAGCGCTCGTGATAGAGCCGGACCACGGCAGCGGCCGGGAACCGGCGGTGGTCCGTCAGCGTGGTGATAAGCCGGTAGCCGTCCCGGACGCGGCTGCCGTCGGCGCCGGTCATCGTCAGGGTGGCCTCGATGATCCGGACGTTCAGCCCGTCCAGGTGCGACAGGTAGGAGCCGTCGGGCAGGTGGCCCAGGACGGGCGGGTGGCGGGTGGATTTGGCCCGTGCCAGCAGCAGCGCGCCGGTGCCGGCGACCTGGGCCAGGAACGCGTTGGCGTCAAAGCCGCGGTCGAGCAGGACCAGCATGCCCGGTCTTAATAGGTGCAGCAGCCGCCGGGCCAGCCCGGCCTCGTCCCGGTCGGCCGCCGAGCCGATAGCGGCACCGATCAGGCCGCGGGTGCCGGTCTCGGCCAGGGCCATCAGCCGCAGCGTGGGGTATCCGGCCAGGCCCATCCGGTAGCGGATCTTGCCCAGCCAGGACCGGTTGCGGCCGGTGTCGGGGACCTTGAGGGAATTCAGGCCGTCGAACGCGACGGTGCGCAGCCCGGCGAACCGCACTCCGGGCGTTCCCGGCTGGGCCAGCGGCCCCGCCACCACCTCGAACAGCGCCTTCAGCGGTGCCGGGCCGAGCCGGCGGCGCAGGTCCCGCAGTGCCTTCTCCGACGGGCACGGCACCGGCAAGCCCGCCAGCCCGGCGGTCAGCTTCCCCCACACCCGGGCATATCCCAGCCGCGGGAACATCCCCATCGCCAGGACGAAGTACACCCCGGCACGAGAGGGCAGGTCACGCAGCCTGCGCTGCACCGTCCTGGTCTGCTCCAGGACGTCATCGACCAGCTCGAACGGCAGGTACTGGGTCAGCTCGCCCAGGTGGCCAGGGGCGAATACCCCGGCCGCGACGGTGACGACGCGGGTGATGGTGGTCGTGGCAGACTGAGGACGCAACGGGACCTCCGGTGGCCGGGCAAGATCGTGATGGGTTGACCCCGGCCTACCAGAGGTCCCGTCTCCCGTCACCCCACGCCGTCAGACGATCCCCGTTGACTTGATCACCGGTCTCTTAACTTCGCGGCTTTG
>JBAUAY010000653.1:0-3192 GCA_049676235.1 Streptosporangiaceae bacterium | reverse complement strand
GGCCAGCACGCCCTCGCCCGCCGCCTGCGGGTCAAGGCCGTGGCCCGGGCCAGGGCGCTGGGGGCGGCGGGGACGCTGGCCTGGGCGCTGCGCTCGCTGGCCCTCGACGAGATCGACTACGGCCGTTTTGCCTGGGCCGGCGCCTACGCCGCCGAGGGGCTTCAGCTCGCGATCGAGGCAGGCCAGCCCAACCTGGCCTGCCAGCACCAGGTGTTCCTGGCCGAGATCGCCGCCGTCCGGGGGCCGGAAGACGAGGCCCGTCGCCTCGGGGACGAGGTTCTCGCCGAGGCGACGGCACGCGGCCTGCGCGGGACGGTGGCCTTGGCCCGGCGCGCCCTGGTCCAGCTGGCGCTGGCCACCGGCCGTCCGGACGAGGCCCTGGTGCAGCTCGAGGCGATGTGGACGCTGGGGGCCGTCGTACACCGCGGCCTGGCTCGGGCCAGCGTGCCCGATCTGGTGGAAGCGGCGGTACGAGCCAGGCGGCCCGAGCTCGGCGCCGAACGGCTGCCCGGTTACCTGTCCTGGGCGCAGGCGGCGGGTTCCGCGGAGGCCGGCGCACTGGCCGCGCGTTCCCGGGCTCTGCTGGCCGCACCGAACGAGGCGGACGCGCTGTTCGAGGAGAGCCTGCGGCTGCATGCTGCCACCGACCGGCCGATGCAGCAGGCCAGGACGGCCTTGCTGTACGGCGAGCAGCTGCGCAGGCACCGCCGCCGGGTCGATGCGCGCGGATACCTCAACCTCGCGGCCGATGCCTTCGGGCGGCTCGGCGCCTCCTGCTGGGCCCAGCGAGCCCGGGACGAACTGCGGGCCACCGGCGAAACGGTCCGCAGAACCGACGACGCGGGGCCCGCCATCGACCGGCTCACCCACCAGGAGCTGCAGGTGGCCCGGGTCGTCAGCCAGGGCCTGACCAACCGTGAGGCCGCGGCCCAGCTGTTCATCAGCCCGCGCACCGTCGATCATCACCTGCGCAGCATCTACCGCAAGTTCGGGATCACCTCGCGGGCCGAACTCGTGCTGCTGGCCGGCCAGCTGACCGGGTCCTAGACGCCCAGGGTCTAGACGCGCGGCAGGATCCCGGCGAGCAGGGCGCCCATCCGGCTGGCGGAGGCCCGGCCCGCCTCGACCACCTCGGCGTGGCTGAGGGCCTGTCCGTCCAGGCCCGCCGCCAGGTTGGTCACCAGCGAGATCCCCAGCACCTCGGCGCCCAGGTGGCGGGCCGCGATCGCCTCCAGGCCGGTCGACATCCCGACCAGATCGGCGCCGAGCCGGCCCAGCATGGTGATCTCCGCCGGGGTCTCGTAGTGCGGGCCGGGCATCATCGCGTAGACCCCGTCGGCCAGGCTCGGGTCAGCCTCGCGGGCCAGCGCCCGCAGCCGGGGCGAGTACAGGTCGGTCAGGTCCACGAACCGCTGGCCGACCGACGGCGGCGGCCCGGCCAGCGGGGACTTGCCGGTCAGGTTGAGGTGATCGCGGATCAGCACCGGCTCGCCGACGCTGAGCCCGGGCCGGATCCCGCCCGCCGCGTTGGTCAGCACCACGGTGCGGCAGCCGGCCGACACCGCCGTCCGCACGCCGTGCACCACGGCGGCCGGGGATAGTCCCTCGTACAGGTGGACCCGGCCGAGAAACACCAGGACCCGTACCGGCCCCGCGGCTACGATGCGGACCGTCGGCGTGTGCCCCGGCACCGTCGAGGCGGGGAACCCGCCCAGTTCGGCCAGCGGGATCTCGGTCTGCGCGGTGCCGATCGCGTCGGCGGCCGGCGTCCAGCCCGAGCCGAGGACCACGGCGGCATCATGCGAGCCGGTCAGGGCGGTGAGGCGGTCGGCGCTGGCCGCCGCGGCGGCGAAGGGGTCATCCACGAGGGTCAATCATGGCGTATCACCGGAGCCGTGGCTGGCTCAGGTGCTCGTTCGGCCGAAAGATGGTCATACCCGTGATCCGAGATACCGTGGCGGGGTGGATGATGAGGCTGTGGCGGAAGCCGTCCCGGGCGCCGCCGACGGGGGACAGCAGCGGTCGACGTGGGACGACCCGCGGGTGCCGTGGACCGGCAAGCCGCGGCGGGTCGACATCTTGTGCTGGGCGGGCATCACGCTCAGCGGCATCTACTACTGGGCGCTGCTGCCGTTCCGGGCGTCGCTGCTCGGTACCCATCCGGTGGTGTCAGAGCTGCTGAACGGGAGCATCGAGGCGATCGTCGCGGCCGCGGCCTTCGCCCGCGTCGGGCACGGCTCGCTGGTCGTGGCGCTGCTGGCCGCCATCCCCGGGCTGATGCTGTTCGACCCGCTCTACTGGTGGGCGGGCCGGCTGTGGGGCGAGCGCGTCATCGCGCTGCTGTCCGGCCGGCGCAACCGCGGGGCCAAGTCCATGGCCCGCGTGCACCGCTGGGGCCGCAAGTTCACCTGGCCCGCCGTGGTGCTCTCCCCGTTCCTGCCCATCCCCAGCGCGATCATCTTCGTCATCGCCGGGTGGGCCGGGATGCGGCTGGTCACGTTCATCATCCTGGACCTCATCGGCTCGCTACTGTGGGCGGGCATGCTGGTCGGCCTCGGCTACGAACTCGGCCACCACGCGGTCGTGGTGGCCCAGACCGTCTCGCACTACGGGCTGTGGATCTCGATCGCGCTGATCGCGGTCATCATCGTCGCCCAGGTCCGCTCGCAGCGCCGCATGATGCGCACAGCGTCGGCCCAGAGAGGCGCCGAGGCGCGCGCCGCCGGCCAGGGCCGCGCCGGTGAGGTCAGCGCGGGCCAGGGCGAGGGCGATACGGGGCCTACCCCTTGACCACCCCGGACCTGAGACCGCGGATGTAGTAGCGCGGGTCATCGGCTCGACTCGCGCACCACCAGACGGCTGGGAACCGTGCGCGTACCGTACGCGGGCTCACCGGCGATGGCGGCCAGCAGCAATCCCGCGGCTACCTGGCCGACCTCCTCCAGGCTCATGTCGACGCTGGTCAGCGGGGGCTGGGCGCCGAGCGCCATCGGCTCCCAGTTGTCGAAGCCGACCAGCGCGACGTCGCCAGGTATGGTCCGCCCGGCCGCACGGAGCGTGTCGGCCACGCCGCGGGCGATCTGGTCGCTGCCGCAGAAGATGGCGTCGATGTCCGGCTGGCGGGCGAGCAGCTGGCCGGCCGCCTCCCGGCCCCAGCGTTCGCTCCACTCGCCGAACCACACGCCACCGGGC
>JBAUAY010000652.1:0-12966 GCA_049676235.1 Streptosporangiaceae bacterium | reverse complement strand
GCCACGGTGCGCCCGTGACGGCCCCTGGTGGGCACGACCTGAGCGGCCAGCCGGTGCCCGTCGGCCTGGTGACCTACTCCGTCAAGCCACGCGGCGGGGTGGTCCACACGCTGGCGCTGGCCGAGACGCTGCACGCGGCCGGGTACCCGGTACGGGTGATCGCGCTCGGCGACCCCGCGGTGGGCTTCTTCCGTCCGGTGCAGGCGCCGTTCACCATCATCCAGGCCCCGCCCAGCCTGCCGACGCTGGAAGAACGCGTCTTCGCCAACGTGGACGCGCTGGCCAGGGGGCTGAGCCACCTGGCGGACGAGTACCCCATCCTGCATACCCAGGACTGCATCTCGGCCCGGGCGGCGTGCCGCGTCCGGGACAAGGCCGGCGGGGCGGTCGTCATCCGGACCGTCCACCACGTCGACGACTTCACCAGCCCCTCGCTCATCGACTGCCAGCGCCAGGCCATCCTCGAGCCCGATCGGGTCCTGGTAGTGAGCCGGCACTGGCAGGAAATACTCGCCGAGGAGTACGGCACTGCCGCTGAGGTGGTGCACAACGGGGTCGACATCACGCGTTTCCAGGCGCCCGATCCCGCCCTGGTCGCCGCGCTGCGGCAGCGCGCCGGCGCGGCTGGCCGACCGCTCATCCTGGCCGTAGGCGGGATCGAGCCGCGCAAGGGCAGCGATACCCTCATGCAGGCCATCGCCTCGTTGCGGCGCTCTGACCGCAGCCCGGTCGTAGCGATCGTCGGCGGTCATTCGTTCCAGGACTACCGTGAGTACCGGGACCGGGTGCTGTCGTCGCTCCCCCGGCTGGGCTTGCGGCTTGACGATGACGTCGTATTGCTTGGCACTGTGCCCGACGCCGAACTGCCCGGCTGGTATGCGGCGGCGGACGTGCTCGCGTTTCCTTCCACCAAGGAGGGCTGGGGCCTGGCGGTGCTGGAGGCGATGAGCGCGGGACTGCCGGTGGTCGTTTCCGACCTGCCCGTCTTCCGCGAGTATCTGCGGCCGGGCCAGGACGCCCTGATGGTACCGGTGAACGACGCGGTCGCGCTGGCGGCGGCGCTCACCGCGGTGCTCGATGACCAGCGGCTCGCAGACGGCCTGCGCTCAGCCGGCCGGGCGGTGTGCGCCCGCTTCACCTGGGCCAGTTCCGCCGCCGAGCACCAGAAGATCTACGCTCAGGCCGGCGCCTGGCCCGGATCTTCCAGCCCGGCCCCGGGATGACCGCGGAACTCCCACAGGCCGGGTGCGTTCATCACTAAGCGCGGACTGGCGTCACCCTAGTGCGCGAGCGGTGGGGTTCCCCTGTTCGCGTGATAGGTGACGGCAGGCCGGGGTGAGCAACGGGCTAGCCCGACTATTACGTCGACTGATATATTCGTCAACGTAATAGGAGAGCAGATGACCACACGAGAGCAGGACGTGCTGCGCCGGGTCGGGGAGGCGTCGGTGCTGATCCTGGTCAGCCTCGCCGACGGGCCGAAGCACGGCTATGCGCTGATCCAGGACGTCAAGCAGTTCGCGGGCGTCGAGCTTGGGCCCGGCACGCTCTACGGCGCGCTGGACCGGCTCGAGAGGCTCGGGCTCATCGAGCCGCTGCCCGCCGACGAGCGGCGGCACCCCTATCGCATCACCGCACCGGGCGCGGCAGCACTTCGGGTGCACCTGGATTCGCTGGAGCGGGTCAGCGCAGCCGGACGGCTGCGCCTTCAACTGGGCGGCGTCTGATGCGCGCTTCCGAAGCCCGGGAAGGCTGGCTGGTCGACGCCGCGCTCCACTGCTACCCGGCCCGCTGGCGGCGACGCCACGCAGACGAGGCCGCCGAGCTAGCGGCGCTCCTCATCCGGGACGGCAACCCGGCGGCATCGATTGCCTGGAGTTACCTTGTCGGCGCGGCCCGCGAGTGGCTGACCCCGCCTCCCGGCCGGTCCCTGAGCACGGTGGCCGCGACGCTGCTGGCCGCGACATGCCTACTCGGCTTCTCGGCGGCCCTGGTAGCCGGGACCGCACCGGCCAGGGCGGCAGGCACGACCCAGCCGCCGTCCGGCCCGGTCCCGCCAAAGGTCAAGCCCACGCCCTCGAGCGTCGGCGCCAGCTCCTCGCACCCGTTCACCCCGTGTCGCCCCGTCCTGCCCAGGCACGTAACCGGTGCCGTTCCCGTCGCAGGCCACCCGCAGCTGAGCGTCCAGGGAACCGCGCATGCCCGCTCCTCCTGCTGACCTCGGTCCCGCGAGCACCGATCCGGCCAGCGCCGAGCCCGCCGGGACCGGCCCGCAGCGGCGGCGGCGATGGCGGCGAGGACTGACCGAGACGGTCATCACGCTCCTCGTGGCAGCAATGCTGTCGGTCCTGCTGCGAGCGTACGTAGGCGAGATCTTCTGGGTCCCGTCGGCGTCGATGGTCCCGACGCTCGCCGTCTATGACCGAATCCTGGTACAGAAGGCGTTCTTCAACTGGCACGACGTCCGCGAGGGCGACATCGTGGTGTTTACCCACCCGCCCCTGGACCAGTGCGGCGGAGTACCGGCAGGGGACCTCGTCAAGCGCGTCATCGCGCTGCCAGGCCAGACGATCTACTCCTCTGGCAACACCATCTACATCAACGGGCACCTGCTGGCCGAGCCGTACCTGCCGGCCTACGACCCGCTCGGCCCGCCGATCGCAAGCAGCCAGCATCCCTACCGCGTCCCGCCCGGCGAGTTCTACGTCCTGGGCGACAACCGCGCAGACTCCTGCGACAGCCGCTACTGGGGGCCCATCCAGGGCTCCAGCATCATCGGCAAGGCGATCCTGGTCATCTGGCACAACAACCATCCCGACCTCCACGGCCTTTGACCCTGAGGGCCCGTCCGACATCGCCGAGTTCCCAGGTCATGGCTTTTCCTGCGCCCTGCCGGATCTCCCCCAACCGCCGAAGCCCAGGGCCCGGCTCCCGCTCCTAACCCGTGGCGGATTGCCGGCCGGCCGCTGGGACAAGATCCGGCTAGCACGGGTGATGACTTCGAGTCGATGCGCCCGCCATCCCGCGGCGCGCGCCGTGCGGGCGGGATCCAGCTGCTCAGAACGTCCACGCCACCATTTCAGCATCACGGTGAGTGACTCGGGAGCTCAACCGGACTGATGTTCTGCGTCGTTCCTCGTGGTCATCTCGTAGTACCAACCGGACAAACCGCTGTCTTACCGTGGACGCATGACCGTATGGGGCAACCTGCCGCCCGCGCTGCCGCCGCACGGCACGGTGCTGGCCTGGGCGCGAGGCTGCCGGTGCGAACAGTGCGAACGCGAGCACCAGCGTTTCGTGTCCGAACTGGCATGGCGAGGGCCGCCGAGTCCTCCCGCTGAGCCGCAGCCCCGCAAGCTGGATGCCGACACCCTTGCCCGACTGGAACCGGCAGTGAGCCAGTCTGAGTGCCCCGTGTGCGGCGCGCTGCGCCATCAGCGGTGCCGCAACCTGGCGTTCCCCCAGCATTTCGCGCCGACTCATCCTGAGCGCACCAGCGGCCCGTGACCGGCTCCAAGGACCGGCGACCACGGGCCGCCAGATGACTGCGGTTCACGGCTCACAACCGCACCCTGCTACCCGCGACGAGCTGGCCACTCGGGGCACCAATCGCAGCTGGGGAGCCCGATCGGGAGCCTTACTGGCTGCCAACGATCACGGCCGCCCAGCCATAGCCAGCCACGCCGGCCCTGTAACACCTGGTCAGACGGCACATCCAGCCACGCCTGAGCATGCTGGCCTAGGCGCTCACTGCGCCTGGTCGCCTGCGCGCCGCGGGTACCTTCAGGCCGGCGAGGCGGAGGCAACAGGCGGCACTCGTAGTTCCTCAATGTGGGCGGCGTACGCGTCCGAGACGACCGTGTACAGGAACTGACCCGTCGGGCCCTCGCCGACCGGTGAGTTGACCAGGACCACCAGCTCCATGTTCAGCGGCAGGAAAAACCCCACGCCCTGCTCCATCTGACCCGAGCCGTCGTACCAGAAACCGTTCTTGGCGTAGTAGCGCCCGAGCGGAGTCGGTACCGACCAGTCGATACCGAAGCCGTCGTCCAGCATGGCCTGCGCCTGGGCGGTGCTGACGATGGCACCGCTGCGCCGGAAGGTCGCCATGACCCTGAGCAGCTCGTCGACCGACATGTGCCATCCTGCCCCGCCGGCCATCGTCGTCAGGTCGCCGGAATTCCAGCCGTTCCCGGTCACCGGGAAGTTGTAGGCCAGGGCGTCCGCCGCATCATGGGTGAAGTCCGGTCCGGTCACGCCCGCTGGCGCGAAGACATGGTTAGCCATGTACGACGCGTAGGCCCTGATCGTGATGAGGTCCCAGAAGATATCGGTGAACTCGGGGCCGAACAGCCAGCCGAGCCATCCCGGCAAGGTCCAGTCCACGGGGATGTTGCCGTTGATCGTGGCGAGCAGGATCCGGCACAACCCGAAGTTCATGTTCTGGTAGGAGTACTGGCCGATCCGGGTCGTCCCGGCCGCGATCTGCGACTTCATCCACTCGAAATCCGACCGGGAGTTGGTGGCCCCGTACGCGAGTCCCGACGTGTGCGTCATCAGCTCGGCGAACGTGATCTGGCCGACGTTCGGCCCCTTGGCCCAGTACCGCGGCAGGTAATCGATGATCGGCGTGCTGGGCGCGATCCCGGCCTCGTCGAGGAGCCTGGTCATCGCGATCGCGGTCACGATCTTGCTGAGGCTCGCGACATGCATCCGGATATCCGGCGTCCAGTTCTCGCTGCCGTCCTGCGGCTCCTTCGCCCAGTTCTGGTCGACCAGCGCGATCGTCGAGCCGTTCTCGGTCAGCCGGATCGAATAGCCCGCGACGCTACCCGCCAGCTGCTCCTCAAGCGCCCGGATAAATCCGTTTGCATCGAAACGATAGAGCACTGGCACCGGCGGCCAGAAGAAGCGCTTGAACGGCACGCCCTCACGTCCCTGGTCAGAGGTCACTCCCAGCAGATGGTCCGGCCACATCACATGGGCCCGCACCGCTGCCTCATCGATGTCCACGCCGCGGATCTGATCCAGCGCGGCGGCCAGCCCTCCTTCTCGTTCGTCCATCTCTTCTTCCCTTCCGCTCATCTCCCGGGGCCCGGCCGGCGTCGAAGGGATAGAGCCGCGGGGCGCCGTACCTGATACATCCGCGGCCAGGGAGCCGCCGCTCCCGCGAGTGAATGGGTTCCGGCCCCTTCCGGGTGTAGCGAGGGGTGGAATCCAGCCGCGGGTTGGCCAGGTACCCGCCTCCAGGCCTGCGCTGACCAGGGCCGAGATCATGCCATGGACCCGGTCGCCCTCCCCGGCGTCCACTGTCTGGCCGGGCCCCAAGCCAAGGGCCCGGGTACCTGGCCCCTACCAGCGGCCGGAGGGCTCTCCCCCGCTTTCGCTGGCCTGGATCTATTAGCTGGCCGCGTCCTTGGCCGGGCCGCGGTCGACCTGCTTCCAGATGTAGTCAAGGTCATAGCCCTTGCTCATCGTCGCGACAACCGCCAACCGCTAATCCACCACCCGCTTCGCCCGCCGCAGTGCCCCGCTTCCGGCGAGCCAGTCCCCTCCCCGGCCCGCACACCACCGGCAAGAAGGACCGCGAGGACCCGGCTGAACGTGGCCGACGCACGGTACGAGGCACTGTCCGCCCCCACGCTGCAGCGATCGGACGCACCGGCCGAGGAAAGCGCGGCCGCGGCGATCAGCCGCGCCGTGCGCCGACTCGGTACCCGCGGACTGGCTGCGGCAACGATGGGACGACGGGATCCGCAGCACCGAACGGCTGCACGCCGGGCTGCGCGCCCGCGGCGATCAGGGCACCTCCGGCGATTCCGTTGTTTGAGGGCAGATCTGCAAAGCAGTACGACTGAGCCGTCGATGCAGCTGATGTGAGTTACCCCAGTCCGCAGGCGCGGACTGGGGCTCGCGCACGATCGGTTTACCAGCCGGTATAGAGAAGAACAGCCGCCGTGGCGATCACGCCGACGCCCACGACCCCGAAGGTGCGGTGCATCCGGGTGCGCAGCGCCGGAATCAGGACCGCGAGGCCGATTCCGATCGCGAGGCCGATCAGGCCCAGTCCGGCGCTCGCCAGCGCCTGCAGGCCCGCCGAGGCCCAGACCGATTCGTTAGCAGGTATGCCTGTAACCGCGCCGTAGGTCAGGTTGTCGAGGCTCAGGGCCACCGGCAGAACCCAGATGCCCCGCCACGACCATTTTTCCAGCTGCTCCGATGCCTGCATCTTGCTCGCGACGAAGTAGATCCCGATCCAGTAGAGGCCGAGCACGACAAGCAGCGTCGTCTCGAGCACCGAGCTGAGCGAGTCTGAAATGGAGAAGTGGAACAGGGTGCCGAGCAGATACCCGATTCCGTCTCCGGCTCCGTACGAAAGCCCGTACGGCACTGCCAGGGCTGACAGTGACAGACCCCCGATCGCCCACCACTTCCACCGTGACGCGTGCTTGTGCTCGTCCGGCGACCTGAGCTCACTGTGCTCGGGATGCCGCTGTTTGATGAACATCGGTCCCGTGACGATGCAGGCGATCAGCGAATCGACGCCCAGGAGAAAGAAAGCCGTGTAATTGAAACCACTCATGCTGCTTCGACCTTTCGGTTTCGACCGTTCCCCTGCCTGCTGGCGAGGGACGGTCGCTTGCGAGGTGGAAGGAGCGTAAAATGCTACTATGACGACTGTCAAGATTCCTGTGCTTTTCGTAATATGTTGTTGTGAAAGAAGGCCCTGACCTGCGATTTGTAATAGGTGTTTCCTTGAGTCTTGGCGTCACTTGAATTGAAACACGTGTTGCAGTCAAATGGCTCCGGATAAGGCGGTGCGAGCCTCGGGGCCAGGATGCCAGCGGTGCCGACGCGGGTCGGCGTAGAAGCGCAGGAGCCGGCTGACGTCTGCCGCACTGAGCATTCCCGCCTCTTGTGCGCGGTCCAGGACCTGCGGGTAGCTGGTGACCGCGCGGACAGTCCAGGGGGCCAGCAGGTCGCGCATCTCCGGGAAGTTCCAGTTGGCGATGGACTGGACGCCCGCTACCTGCAGGCTTGTCTCGGCCAGGAGCGCCTCGATGGCCCGTGCGGCGCTGCCGCCGCTCGCCACGACGTCCTCGATGATGACGGCCCGGGCTCCCGTGCCTGGCAAGCACTCGACGAGCGGGCCGCAGGGTTCGCGCGCTTCGGCGCGTACGTAGGCGAGCGGAAGGTCGAGCCGCTCGGCGACCGTCTTCGCCCACGGGATCCCTGCGTGGGCGACGGCGACGATGTAGTCGGCGCCGGGGAACGACGAGCGGGTGGCGTCGGCGAGCGCGTCGTCGACGAGGCGGCGGAGGGCCGGGACCGTGTTGAGGCGGCGGCAGTTGCACCCGCAGGGGGCCAGGATCCCGGACTTCCAGCGGAACCACTGGTCCCGAGGCATCCGCAGGTCAGCGGTGAAGGCCCCCGACGCGACGAGCGCATCTGCGACGGGGCGGGCGTGCCGTGCATCGGTCAGGCGGGCGAGCGGCCCGTCCCCGGCGCCTGGCGGACGGGCCGTGCCTGGCGGGGCGGCCACTATGCAGGCTGGCACGCGGGCGGGCAGGCCGTGAGTGAACCGCCCGCCCGCCTGTGCAGCTCCGCGCGGACGACGGCGTGACTCGGGGCATAGGGATCCATTCGCGCATAGCCGTCCCGGCAGCTGTTACGGTGCAGGCCGAGGACGAACCAGCCGGGCATCATGCGCAGGAACCGCGGCAGTCCGCCGTAGTTGGCCGGGTTGAGGGCAAACTTGCACACGCGGACGTTCCAGGCGAAATCGCCGACTTCCACGATCCCGGCCAGGTCGTCGAGCGTCTTGACAGCGGCATGGTTGAGTGCGTCTTCCTGGGCCGGGTCGAAGCAGCCGTCCGTCAGGCCGGGGAAGGCAGCGAGGTAAAGGAAGGTCCGGGCGGTGAGGGGCAGGTCCTCGCTCGCGCGCATCAGACAGCGCTGGTGCGCACCCGTCACCCGCACGTCATCGACAACCAGCAGGTGCGCGTCGCGGACCTGCGCTGACCGGAAGCGGCGGAACGACAGGGTGTTGGTCGCCATGTGCAGGTCCCGGGCTTGTGCGGAGAGCGTCCCATAGTCCCCGGCGGACGTGCTGGTCCGGTCCACCCGCAGCAGCGGGACGGGGGCCAGCCCGTTCTTGGCCCTGGCCGTGTTCAGCAACGGTTGCAGCCCGCGGGCGAGCGTGGTGGCGGCCGCGGGGACATGGGCGTAGGGGGAAGAGGCCATCAGCAGCCGTGGCGCGAGGGCGAGTTCTGGGTGAGCCTCGCAGAAGGCCGCACTGAGTGCTCGCGCGAAGGTTTCTGCGGCGACCACCGAGCCGTATTTGTACCTGCTGTAGCGCGCGGAACTGAACGGCAGACGGCAGTTCCCGTTCGCGGCCGGGGTCGAGCCGCCAAGGGAATACAGGGCGAACTCTTGTGTCGGAATAACGGTCGCCAACCGGGTACCTCTCGATTCCATCTTGGAATTGGTGACAGCGCGCCGACGTGGATCCCTTTCCTGTGAAAGTTAAACCAGGTGACTTTAGCTGTCAACAGCCCTCGTCCTGAGTCTCCTGCTTCATATGGGCCCCACATGAGAGGCCACGGCCCTTCCAGGATCAGCAACCTGACCTGCCACACGTAAGCCACTTGTAATATTTCTCCTGTTCGGCGGTGCGCTACGCGTGGGACAGGTGTTGCATGTCAATGGACACAGACGGCTGCCCATCAAGCTGGCTTCTTCTCCTGACCCAGCTCCCGAGGTCGCCGTCCAGCCACCGGGTTGCGCCGTGACGCCGACGGCGGGCCGCCGGCGCTACCACGATGGTCACCAGCGTCTGGGTGCTGCCGGAGACGGCTCCGCACGCGGAGTTGCTGGAGCAGTTGCGGGACGGGCTTCTCCAGCAGGGCGGAATCGGGTTCGTGCTGAGCATCCCGACTTCGGCTCCGGCACCGGACGTGGACGAGGCCATTGTTGCGCGCTTCCGGTCCGACCGAGGCCGGAAGTACGACGAGTTCGCCGAGCGCTGCAGTGCTCTCCTGGAAGAGATCGGCAGGGAGGGCAAGGCGGGGAAGTACACCTTCGCTGAAATGGAGGAGAGCGAACAGGACCTGGAGAAGCTGGTCCCCTGGCTGGCGAAGATCCAGGGGCGTGACTTCTTCCCCGATGAGCGGACGCAAGAGGCGGCCGCCATGCTGGCGCGGTGCCAGACCACGGTGGCGGCCTTCTCGCAGGCGGTTTACGCGGCCGAGAATGTAACCGCTTCCGGTGCTAGCGGGCCTCAGGCGCCCGGTGACGCGGACCCTGGCCAATTGGACTCGACCCAGCCCGTGTGAACGGAGAACGGCCGGACGGGATCTGGCGGCGCGAATGCCTCGTGCGCGACGAGGGCGCGGTGCAGCGGCAGGCTGGTCGCCAGCCCGGTTACCTCGAACTCGTGAAGTGCCCGGCGCGCCCGCTGCAGCGCCTCGGCTCGGGACGCCCCGGTCACGATCAGCTTGGCCAGCAGCGTGCCGAACGCCGGGGCGACCACTGAGTCCTGCTCCGTGCCGGAATCCAGCCGCACGCCGGGGCCGGAAGGAGGGCGCCAGGCGCGCACGGTCCCCCGCGTCGGAGCGAAGCCTCGGCCCGGGTCCTCGGCGTAGATACGGAACTGGAGAGCATGCCCGCGTACCTCTGGATCACCGTAACCCAGGGCACCGCCCTCGGCGATCCGGAATGACTCCCGGACCAGGTCGAGCCCGGCGACCTCTTCGCTGACCGGGTGCGCGACCGCCAGCCTTGTGTTTGCCTCAAGGAAGGCGAGCACGCCGTCCGGGTCGAGCAGGAACTCGCACGTCGCCGCGCCCGTACAGCCCGCCGCCCGCAGGATGACCGCGGATACCGCACGCAGCCGCGCGTCCAGGCCGGCAGGCAGGAACGGTGCCGGGGCCTCCTCCACGATCTTCTGATGGCGCCGCTGCAGCGAGCAATCCCTGGTGGAAATCACCGCGACGCCGCCGTGGGAGTCTGCCAGGCACTGGACCTCGATGTGCCGCGCATGGTCCAGGTAGCGCTCGGCAAAGCACTCCGCCCGGCCGTTCGCGGCGGCGGACGCGCGCATGGCCCGCGCGCAGGCGTCCGGGATCTCGGCGGCCGACCGGGCGACGGCGACGCCTTTCCCACCGCCTCCGGCGGCCGCCTTGATCACGACGGGCAGCCCGTGCTCGCGTACGAACGCCGCCACCTGCGCGGCGTCCGAGACAGGGGCGGTCATACCCGGCAGCAGCGGCGCGCCTGCCTGCCGTGCCCCCTGCCGGCCAGAGAGCTTGTCGCCCAGTCGCCGGATCGCAGCCGGCGGTGGCCCGATCCAGGTGAGCCCGGCGTCCAGCGCGGCCTGCGCGAACTCGGCGCTTTCGGCCAGGAACCCGTACCCAGGGTGCAGCGCGTCCGCGCCGCAGTGCGCCGCCACCCGGAGCACCTTGCTCATGTCCAGGTAGGTGTCCGCGGGTGTCGTGCCGTTCAGCGTCACGGCCTCGTCCGCCGCCCGCACGTGGACGGCGTCCCGGTCCGCGCTCGCGTACACGGCCACGCTCGCCAGGCCCGCATCCCGGCACGCTCGGGCGATCCTGACCGCGATCTCCCCCCGGTTGGCGATCAGGACTTTGCGCATGCCGCCCTAGCCTGTCCCTCGGGTGCTGTCGTCGATCGGGTCAGGCTAACTGAAGCGTCTTGGCCCACCAGGAACGGGCCAGGGCAACCAGTCCCATTCCGGCCAGCCGTTCGCTCCGCGACCGGACTCGTTCGGCGCCCTCGCCGGGTGAAGCGAGAGCCGAGGTAGGCGCCGGCTCGGATGGCGAAGGACGCTTGGACAGAGTCCGTCCGGACCATGCTCAAGCGCAGGTAGACGTTGCACATGGCAGGGCTGATCACACAGCCCTGGGCAGTTCCCGCCGTGTCGCGGCGGACCTGCCCGTCTTCCATGACCCTGACGCGCAGCATCGCGCGCAGCAGCTTCAGGACCGGCTGGTCGCAGACCCGCAGCGCCACTCCTAGCGCTTGGGCACCGAGGCCTCCGGCGATGTCTTATCCGGCTCCCGGCAGGTTGGTGGTGACCGCCGTGGGCGCCGGCGAGGGGATGACCCTGCGGGGGAAGACGGAGTGGATGACGTGGGGGAAGGCGTGGGTGGCGAGCGGGGGGCCGACCAGGAGGACGGCCGACAACGTGACAAGGATGCCGCCCGCTATCAGCTTGGTGCCCTTGGAGACGCGTTCCACGCTGATCCGGATCTTTCCGTCGCGCACCTTCCGGCCGAAGTATAGGCCGGCCATGAGGGCCAGGAACGACTGGACGACGATGGCGGTGATGGCCTCGGGGGCGGTGAAGTACTGGCTGTAGCCGATTGTGAAGCCCACGATCAGCTCATCCACGCTGATGCTGATGCCGAGCGCGATGATGGAGCGACCGCGCGCTGCCACCAGCGCCCTCGCCTTCTCCGCCTCGTCGTCGTCATCGTCGTCGTTGAAGGCCTCGTCTAGCATCAGGATGCCAATGACGCCGACGATCACCGGCACGACGAGCGGGACGATATACCGGCCGACGAAGGTCAGGTCGATCACGTCGGCCAGGTGGGAGCGGTAGGCCAGCTGAAGTTCCTTGAGCTCGTTAGGGCTACCGAGTTGGTAAGGGTCGATGGTTATATGGGGGGGGCCGGCGATCAGGTGAATCAGCGGTGTCCCCACTGCCAAGCCGATCAGCGGCATTACGGCTTCGAATGTGATGAACACCACTGTGACGCGCAGCAACTGCGCGCGCGTCAGCCGAATTTCCCCCAGGACGGCGAAGGCGATAGCAAAGTTGTCAAGGCACAAAGGCAGGGTAAAAGCCAGCAGCCTAAGCATCTTCCCAACCTTTCGCTACCCTGCATGACCGCCGTGTCTACGGCCCGGCTGACCTCGCATCACGAGGAGGTAACACCCATTTAACGGCGGATCGGCTCAGCTGGTTGGACATTCCGAAAAAGACCGGCTACCTGGACTTAGTCCTCATGCAGGCGAGGACCTGACGAAGCGCCGGCCGACATGGTACCACTAGGCGAAGACGTACGCGGGCGTGTTATGGATGTGTAATTAAATAATCGCGTTCGGTCACCGGAGGACGAATCCCGGGCGTCTGCCCTGGCGTATCTCAGGATCATCACTCCACTATCATCTTACGATAACGCGCTCCATCTGAGGCGTTAGAATCAGAACTTCCTAATGTCCCGCGTCATGCCGCCTGGCTGGTCTAATCTATGCCTCTAAGAGCGGAACGGCGGACGTGGAGGTGGATTGCGTGCATAACGCGCGCCGGTCCGCATGGCGGCGCCGCAGGCAGGAAAGTGGCATGTCGCGTGTTGCGGGGCAGCTTGCCGTTCCCGCGGTGCTGGGGCTGGTGATCGGAGTGGTGCTCGCGTTCCAGTCGGGCACGAGCAACTCAGGTCTTACCCGGATCCCTCTCGGCACTTATGTGACCCCGACTGCCACCAATATCGCCGCGGCGTTGGCGACGGCTGCTCCAGCGGCGGGCATGAAGTCCAATACCACCTGTGACATCATCGTCCCGGCTAACCCGCTGAGCGCGCAGGGGCTCGCTACTCCTTATCGGCTTACCGGTCCCAACGGGATGACGCCGGCGCAGTCGGGGTGCGAGATGAGCAACGGGGCGAAGCTGGGGGCCTGCGTCCAGGCCACGATCCTGGACCCGGCCACCGGGGCGCTGTCGGTCTATGAGCCGCTCGTGATGACGCGGGGCACCAGGCCGGACACGCCGGACATGAACCTCAATCCGCCCGTGATCCCGGCGGACGCGGTCGTGACGGTCGACTTCGGATTCAACGGCACGGACCTGGTCCAGGTGGGGGCGACCCCGACCACGCTCGCGGATGCCCACTGCGTCAGCGGCCAGGCGGGGTCGGCCTTCGGGAAGACGTCGTTCTGCAACGGGGT
>JBAUAY010000651.1:0-2778 GCA_049676235.1 Streptosporangiaceae bacterium | reverse complement strand
GTCGTGGGGCGCGGGCGGTCGCGCTCGACCTCGCCGGCGCCAAGTTGCGGCGGGGCCGCCAGCTCAGCGCGCCGCCGGCGCTCATCCGCGGGAACGCGCTCGAGCTGCCGTTCGCCGACGCGAGCTTCGATCGCGTGATGTCCATCTGCGCGATTGAGCACTTCGACGACGGCGCCCGGGCGCTCGACGAGATGGCCCGGGTGCTCGCCCCCGGCGGCGAGCTGGTCATGTCCGCGGACGCGCTGACGCTGGCGGAGCAGTGGCCGCGGCTGTACCGGGCGCACTGCGAGCGGTACCAGGTGAAGCGCACCTACTCCCTCGATGAGCTGACCGGCCTGCTTTCCGCCCGCAGGCTTGAGGTGATCGCGCATCAGTACCAGTTCAGGAGCCGGTGGGCGCAGCGGATGTACCTGAGCCTTTCCGCCTACGGGGGCAAGTTCGGCTTCAACGCGGCGGCGCCTGCGGCGCCGCTGGTGGCCGCCTCGGATCGCGCCGCGCACGGCGAGGGCGGCGCCATCGTGCTCGTCCGTGCTCGACGCGGACGACAGCCTGCGGCCAACCAGGGGGGAAGTGCTAACCGGTGACTTGGCGCAGGGCGTAGGCTTCGTAGTTGACGGGACATCCACGAAGGCGCGCCGGGGCCGTGGGGTTGACGCGAGCTCTGCGTTGTCTGCTTGCCCGGGTGGCCCAGGGAAGGAGCAAGTGCGGTCGTGGCACCTCGCGTACTAATTGATGCGACCGACGTGCCAGCCGACCGAGGGGCGCTCGGCCGGTACGTTGACGGGCTGATTGGCGCGCTGGACGCCGTGGGCGCGGATCTGGCCGTTGTCTGCCAGCGCGCCGACGAGGAGCGATACGGGCGGCTCGCACCCAGCGCGCGCGTGGTCACCGGTCCGTCGGCGCTCTCGCACCGCTCCGCGCGGCTGGCCTGGGAGCAGAGCGGGCTGCCGGTGGTGGCCCAGCAAGTCGACGCCGACGTTATTCACGTGCCCTATTACTCGATGCCGCTGCGGCCGGGGCGGCCCACCGTGGTGACCGTTCATGACGTCACGTTCTTCACCGAGCCCGAGCTTTACAGCTCGGTCGGCGCGATGTTCTTCAAGTCGGCGATCCGGACGGCCGCGCGCCGCGCGGCGCGGCTGATCGTGCCGTCCAAGGCGACCAGGGATGAGCTCGTGCGCGTCCTAGGCGCCGACCCGACCAAGATCGATGTCGCCTACCACGGCGTGGATCACCGGCTCTTCCACCGGCCCGACCCGCAGCAGGTCTTGGGAGTATCTAACCGGCTGGGCCTGCACGGCAAGCCGTACGTGGCGTTTCTCGGCATGCTCGAGCCGCGCAAAAACATCGCCTCGCTGATCACCGGCTGGGCCGGAGCGGTGGCCGACATCGACGACCCGCCCGCACTCGTCCTGGGCGGCGGCGGAGGCTGGAGCGATGAGGTGGACGCGGCCGTGGCCTCGGTGCCGCCGCACCTGCGCCTGATCCGCCCCGGTTACCTGCGCTTCTCCGACCTGCCGGGCTTCCTCGGCGGGGCGACGGTAGTGGCGTTCCCGAGCCGCGGGGAGGGGTTCGGGCTGCCGGTGCTCGAGGCGATGGCGTGCGGGGCCCCGGTACTGACGACTCATTGCACCTCACTGCCTGAAGTGGGCGGCGAGGCCGTCGCCTACACCGAACCCGACTCCGACAGCATCCGCGACTCGCTCCGCGCCCTGCTCGGCGACGCCCCCCGGCGAGAGGCCCTCGGCGACGCCGGCTACGCCCGGTCCCAGGAGTTCACCTGGGCGGCCTCGGCGGAGGCGCACCTGGCGAGTTACCGGCGCGCGGCGGAACAGACCGCTGCGGACGTTAGCGCCGTGTAACCTCATCTCTCATGCCGCGTGAACCACTTGAGGCGATCGTTCTTGTTGGGGGCCAGGGAACCCGGCTGCGGCCGCTGACCCTTTCCACACCGAAGCCCCTGCTGCCCACCGCGGGCGTCCCGTTCCTGGCTCACCTGCTGGCCCGGGCCGCGGCGGGCGGCGTCACCCACGTCGTGCTCGCGACCTGCTACAAGGCGGAGATGTTCGCCTCGAGCCTGGGTGACGGCGGCGCGTTCGGGCTGTCCATCGACTACGTCACCGAGGACGTGCCGCTGGATACCGCGGGCGGCATCCGTAACGCGGCGTCGTCGTTGCGTGGTAGCGGCGCCTCGGATCCGGTTGTGGTGCTCAACTCCGATATCCTCTCCGGGCACGACCTGGACGCGCAGGTCGACCTGCACGTCAAGACCGATGCCGCCGTGACGCTGCACCTGGTCGAGGTGGCCGACCCGTCCCGGTTCGGCGTGGTGCCGACCGACGAGTCCGGGCGGGTGACCGCGTTCCTGGAGAAGACGCCGGACCCGGTGACCAACCGGATCAACGCCGGGTGCTACGTGTTCCGGCGCGACGTCATCAGCCAGATCCCGGCCGGGCGCCGGGTGTCGGTGGAGCGGGAGACGTTCCCGGGGCTGATCGAGTCCGGCGCGCTCGTCATGGGTTATCACGAGTCGGCCTACTGGCTGGACGTCGGGACGCCGCAGACGTTCGTGCGCGGCTCCTGTGACCTGGTGCTCCGGCGGCTGCCCGCCCCGGCGGTGCCGGGGCCGCCCGGGCCCTCGCTCGTGCTCTCCGGCGCCTCGGTGGCCGCGGACGCCTCGGTGTCCGGCGGGACCGTGGTGGGCGTGGGAGCTTCGGTCGGCGCCGGGGCGACGGTCTTCGGCAGCGTGCTGTTCGATTCCGCCACCGTGGGCGAGGG
>JBAUAY010000650.1:0-13204 GCA_049676235.1 Streptosporangiaceae bacterium | reverse complement strand
GGGAGGGGGTGACCCAAGGGGGCTGGGCTCTCAGCGGCTGGTCGGCGGGCAGGTAACTAGCCCGGGACGGGCCGGACGGAGCGGCGGCGGGCCAGCCGGACCCGGCGGGGGCCGCGGCGGCCCCCGTAGCGGCCGACTTCGGCTGCGATGCCGCCAGAACAGGCATGACCTGCGGCGCTGGGGCCGGGGCCTGCGGGGCCGGGGCCTGGGCCGGGGGGGGCTGAGCCGGGGACTGGGGCTGCAGGGCGGGGGCCTGCGCGCTGGTCTCGGCTGCAGCCGTCTTGGGTTTGCCGGTTAGCTCACGCCAGTTGACGGCGGCACCTATGCCCAGCGCGAGCAGGGCCACGCCACTCACGCCAATCGCGATGTAGACGAGCACCAGCTTGCTCGTGACCAAACCGGCGACTAGCAGTCCGACCGCGACGACAACGAGAAACGCACTGAAGCGAATCACATGCGTTCTCCCAGCGGTCCCCGCTCAGGTCCCCTATGGCCTACCGACGCTCGCGCGAGGGCGCTCCGTCATTCGTGCGGAAGCCACCGGAGTGCTGCACAACCTCAGAGACGCCGTACTGGCCCGCGCCCTGGCCGCCGCTACGCGCGCCGCTGGGTGCGAGCGTGCCCGGCATCGGCGGCTGGGACCCCATCGTGGGGAAGGCTCCGCTCTCGGCGACACCCGCCTCCAGGTCCCGCAGCTGGCCTTCCAGATAGGCCTTCAGCCTGCTGCGGTACTCGCGCTCAAACGCGCGCAGGTCGTCGACCCGGCGTTCGAGTTCTTCGCGGGTCTGGACCAGCGAGCCCATGGCCTGACGGTGCCGCTCCTGCGCGTCGCGCTCCAGGCTTTCCGCCCGGGCCCGCGCGTCGCCGGTGATCTGCTCCGCCTGCCGCCTGGCCTTGGTGAGCACCTCGTCCGCCTCGCGGCGGGCGCGGCCCAGGGTCTCGTCGGCCTCCCGGCGGGCGTCCGCGATGGCCTGATCGGCAGTCTGCTGCGCGAGCGAGAGCACGCGCGCGGCCGTGTCCATGTTGTCCTCGATGTGCGGCATTCCGCCGCCCATCATGACCGGCTCGGGCTGCCGACGCTCCGGCTCCATGCGCTCGGGCGCCATCATGTCTTGCTTCGGGTCGGACAGCGGAGAGCTCAACGCGGGTATCGCCGACTTACCCCCGCGCAGGCACTCAGCCAGCTTGGCCCGGAGCTCTTCGTTCTCCTGGATCAGCCGGTCGAGCTCGCCCTCGACCTCGTCAAGGAAGGCGTCAACCTCTTCCTCGTCGTAGCCGGGCCTGAGCCTGGTCGTACTGAACTGCTTGTTCCGCACATCCGCGGGCGTCAGCGGCATCTCGTCTCCTCGGCGCACTTGGACCGTGTTCCTCACGACCGTACCCGAATCAAAGGCGCGGCACGACCACTTCAAGCAGGATCAGAATCACGATGAACAGAACCATGAAACTGAGGTCCATGGCTACCATACCGAGCCGGAGGGTCGGGATGAAGCGGCGCAGGAATTTCAGGGGCGGATCTGTAATCGTGAAGATACCCTCGGCGATCACCAGCAGTAGGCCTGACGGACGCCAGTCGCGGGCGAAAACCTGCACCCAGCTGAAGATCATCCTGCCGACCAGGATCACGAGGTAGATCGTCAGCAGGTAAGTGAGGACTTCCCTCAGGTACTGCACAAATCCACCCTGCCCTTGGGGCCGGCTGTCCCGGCCTGTTTACTGATCAGCGTCACGTCACCACTGCTTGCTGGTTAGCTCTGGTTGAAGAAGCCGCGCTCTGCGATGCGAGCCTTGTCCTCCGCGGTCACCTCGACGTTCGCAGGAGACAGCAGGAAGACCTTGTTCGTCACACGCTCAATGCTCCCGCGCAGGCCGAAGATCAGGCCCGCCGCGAAGTCGACGAGACGTTTTGCGTCGCTGTCGACCATCTCGGTCAGGTTCATGATCACCGGAGTGCCTTCGCGGAAGTGTTCCCCAATAGTACGCGCTTCATTGTAAGTGCGAGGATGCAGTGTCGTGATACGTGCGAGATCGGTCGTCTGGGACACGTGCTCGGTGCGCCAGTCGGCAGCCTGGTAGCCGACGTAGCCCGCACTCACCTCCGCGTCCCGCTTCACCCCGACCTGCGCATCGACCTCGTCGGCCGGCTCAGCCCGGTCCGCCTGGTCGTCGTAGTCCTCGTACTCACCGTAGGTGTCGTTGTCCTGGTAACGGTGGTCGTCCTCTACGAGACCTAGGTAGACCGCCATTTTCCGCATGGCACTGGCCATCCTTCAGTCCTCCCAGCCTGTACCCGTTTTCGCCAGCCGTTTCGGCGTCACGCGTGGGACATTACCTGACAGCAGGCCTGCGATCGCCGAGCAACGCCGTACCAATTCGTAGGTGTGTCGCGCCAGCTTCGACGGCGGCCTCGAGATCGCCGCTCATACCGGCCGAGATCACCGTGGCGCCCGCCCTGACGGCGCGCACGGCAGCCGCGCTGTCGAGCAGGCGCGCGAACGCGTCAGCGGGCTCCATAGTGAGCGGGGCGATGGCCATCACGCCGCCGAGGACCAGCCCCTCCTCGGCGGCCAGCGCCTCAGCCAGAGCCGGAACCTGGTCCGCGAGCGCTCCGCCGCGGGCCGGATCGCCATCCAGGCTGACCTCGATCAGGCCCTCGATCACCCGCCCGGCTCCGCGGGCGGCCCGGCCCAGCGCGTGAATCAGCCGCAGCCGGTCCACCGAGTGCACGACGCTGGCGTAGCGCACCACGCTGGCGCACTTGTTCGTCTGCAGCTGCCCGATGAAGTGCCAGGTAAGGCCCTTTGCGGCCAGGTCGGTGCACTGGGCGGCCTTGGGCGCGGCCTCGGCGTCGCGGTTCTCTCCCACGTCGGTCAGGCCGAGCTCGCTCAGCAGCCGCACGTCGGACGCGGGCCTGGTCTTGGTCACCGCGATCAGCGTCAGCTCGCTGACGTCCCGCCCGGACGCCTCACAGGCCTGAGCGATGCGGAGCCGGACTTCGGCCAGCCGCCGGGCGAGTTCTTCCCGCCGGCCCGGGTCGGTCACTTGAGGAAGTCAGGAACATCCAGGTCGTCGTCTTCCTCGAAGACGACGGGGCGGCGGCGCGTGGTGGCGACGTCGAAGGTCTTCGCGGCCGCCTCGGCGTGGGCCGGGCGGTAGGAAGAGGAGTCAGCGGCGTCCGGCGCCACGGCGACTCTGTCGGGCCGATCCGGTTCCGGCCTGGGCATCTCGTGGGCCGCCAGGCTGACCGCAGCCGGAGCTGAGGCCGGGCTGGCCTCGACAAGATGGTCAGCTGGCGCCACGAGCCCGTCGTCCGGTACCGGCGCAGGGAGAATAAAGTCCGGGGCGGGCCCGGAGACCGACGCGAGTTCGGTGTCGGGCGCGGCGGGCGGGTAGGCCCAGTCGCGACTTTGGGCCGCCGTGGCCTGGGCGGGCTCGGCCGAGCCCGGATCCTGGGCGGCATACCCGGGCCGGGGGGCGGACGCCTGGGCCGGGTCGGCGGTGCGGGCCGAACTGCCCGCGCTGGTGCCGGATACCGGAACGCTGAAGGTCGAGTCGGCTGAGCCGTTGCTGCTGAAGGAGGAACCGCCGGAATGGGCGGCGCTGGCGCTGCCCGCACTCCGGCCGTTCCCGTTCTCGTTCAGGCCGGCCGCGATGACCGTCACCCTGACCTCGTCACCGAGGGCGTCGTCAATGACCGCGCCGAAGATGATGTTCGCGTCCACGGCCGCCGAGTTGGAGACGAGCTGGGCGGCCTCGTTGATCTCGAACAGGCCAAGGTCAGAACCGCCCTGGATGGATAGCAGCACGCCGTGCGCGCCGTCGATGCTCGCCTCGAGCAGCGGGCTCGAGATGGCCATCTCGGCCGCCGCGACCGCGCGGTCGTCGCCGCGCGAGGAGCCGGTGCCCATCAGCGCCGAGCCGGCGCCGGACATGACCGACTTGACGTCGGCGAAGTCCAGGTTGATCAGCCCCGGCGTGGTGATCAGGTCGGTGATGCCCTGCACACCGGAGAGCAGCACCTGGTCCGCGGCCTTGAACGCGTCCAGGACGCTCACGTGCCGGTCCGAGATGGACAGCAGCCGGTCGTTGGGGATGACGATCAGCGTGTCGACCTCGCTGCGCAGCTTCTCGATACCCAGCTCGGCCTGCACCACACGGCGCTTGCCCTCGAAACCGAACGGCCTGGTCACCACGCCGATGGTGAGCGCGCCGAGGGACCGAGCGACGTTCGCGACCACCGGCGCGCCGCCGGTGCCGGTGCCGCCGCCCTCACCGGCCGTGACGAAGACCATGTCGGCGCCCTTGAGCACCTCCTCGATCTCCTCGCGGTGATCTTCGGCGGCCTTGTTACCGACATCGGGATTGGCGCCGGCGCCTAGTCCCCTGGTGAGCTCGCGGCCGACATCGAGCTTGACGTCGGCGTCGCTCATGAGCAGCGCCTGCGCGTCGGTATTGATAGCGATGAACTCGACGCCTCTGAGTCCCTCTTCGATCATGCGATTGACGGCGTTGACACCGCCACCGCCGATTCCGACGACCTTGATAACCGCCAGATAGTTCTGCGGTGCTGCCACGAGGAGGGTACCTTTCCGCTCGTTTACTCTGCCATTCGCTGGCTGCCATCCCGGCGGGAGTTAATTCCCGCCGATCACGGCTCTGGGCTCGGGAAACCTCCGCCTTGTTTCGGTGATGCGGAATTCACCGCCAGGGCATGTTCCGTCACCATCAGGTTTCACCTTCAGGTTAAGATTTAAAGTTTTTACTTTCCGCACGATTGATACGGACAGTAGGGTCGGACGGCACCTGGGTCAACTAACCACGCGCGAACTAGTCAGCGTGTCGCGAATCGGCGGGTCTTGGGCATCGGAGCCCATCACTTGGTCAGCACAGATCCCGGTGCGCTCACATCGTAATAATGCATGTGCGTCTTCATGAGAACGACGAGTTCGGCTGCCTTGGCCCCAGCCCGGTCGGTACCGCCCCAGAGCACGGTTACCCCGCCGGCCAGCCGCAACGTCACCTGGTCCGGTTCGGGCGCGGTGACCGAGGCCACCGAATGGCGCAGCCAGGCCGGCAGTTCGCCGAGGACGGCGGCGGCCGCGGCCAGGTCCGGATCCCCGCGCAGCGAGGCGGCGGGGGCCGCGGTCAGATAAAGCGGCAGGTCCGCGGGACGGCGGGCGTCCCACTGCACGACCACGCCGTCCGCGTCGACCAGGTCGTACCCCCCGGCCGCCCCATCCCCCTTCACGGGCGCCGTCAGGGCCAGGACGACCGTCCGCTCACGCACCACGATGACCACACGGTCCGGCCAGGACCTGCGGACCAGCGCGCTGCGCACCTGCCTGATCGTGTCGATCCGCGCCGCGACCTGGGCCGTGTTCAAGCGGATCAGCGGCGTGCCCGGCTCGATGTCGGCCGCCGCGAGGACCTCGGCTCTGGGCACCAGATGGGTCCCGGTGACGATCACCGAACGGACCACGAGCAGCCGCGAGCCGAACAGGACCCAGCCCGCCGCCCCGATGACGCCCGCCGCCGCGAGGGCGAACAGCGCCGTGCGCCACGGGAAGCGCCGATGTACCGCACTAACACCAGAAGTCGCACTGTCACCAGCGGCTTCATAACGGGGGGGCTGCGGGTCTGCGCCGTCCCGGATGATGCCGCTGGGGCCGGTCACTCCCGTGCCCCCCCGAGGGTCTCGACCAGCCGCGGCCCGAGCGCGGTGATATCTCCGGCCCCCATGGTCAGCACGAGGTCGCCTGGCTCGGCGATCGCGTCGATCACCCCGGCGACCCGGTCCGGGTCGGGCACGAACCGGGCCTGCCCGCCGGGGACGGCGTCCACGATGAGCTGGCCGGTGACGCCGGGTTCCGGGTCCTCCCTGGCGGCGTACACGTCGAGCACGATGGCCTCGTCGGCCAGCCCAAGCGCGGCGCCGAACTCGCCCGCGAAGATCCTCGTCCGGCTGAACAGGTGCGGCTGGAAGATCGCGATGACCCGGCCCTTGCTGGTGCCGTCCACGATGTCCCTGGCCGCCCGCAGGTCGGCGGCGAGTTCGGTCGGGTGGTGTGCGTAGCTGTCGAGCACCCGAACCCCGCGGGCCTCGCCCTTGAGCTCCATCCGGCGTCGCGCACCCTGGTAGCCCGCGATGGCCGCCGCGACCTGGGGCGGCGCGAAGCCGAGTTCGACGGCGGCGGCGAAGGCGGCGGTGGCGTTCAGCGCGTTGTGGCGACCCGGCACGTCCACCGTCATCTGGGCGAGGATTTCACCGAACGGACCATGGTCAGCCGCCACCGTGAAGCTGATCGCCATCCCCCGGGACGCGACGTCGACGAGCCGGTAGTCGGCGTGCGGTGATTCACCGTACCGGCGGACGCGCGCCGGATCCAGACGCGCCGCGACGGCCTCCGCGCCCGGGTCGTCCGCGCAGGTCAGCACCATGCCGCTGACCCGCTGGCCGAACGTGGTGAACGCTGCCTGGATGTCCGTCAGGCTCGCGTAGTTGTCCAGGTGGTCGGCCTCGACGTTGGTAATGATCGCGACGTCGGGTGACAGCAGGAGGAACGACCCATCGCTCTCGTCCGCCTCGGCGACGAAGTCCATCCCGGCCCCGTCCTCGGCGCCGCGCCCGGTCTCGGTGAGGATGCCGCCGATGACGTACCCGGGATCGGCGCCGCACGCGCGGAGCACCGTAGTGAGCATCGAGGTGGTAGTGGTCTTGCCGTGCGTCCCGGCGACCGCGATCACCCGCCGGCCGGCCATGACCGAGGCCAGCGCCGCCGCCCGGTGCAGTACCCGCATCCCACGCCGGGCCGCCTCGGTCAGTTCCGGATTATCCGCGCGGATGGCACTCGACACCACCAGCGTGTCACCGGGGCCGAGGCTGCCGAGGTTGCCCGACGCGTGCCCGATGTACACGCTGGCCCCGAGCGCCTGCAACTCGTCGAGCAGCGCCGAGCCCCTGGCGTCACTGCCGGAGGTCGGGATGCCCCGGGCCAGCATGATCCGCGCGATGCCGGACATGCCGGCCCCGCCGATGCCGGTGAAATGCACTCGGCCGAGCCGGACGGCGGGTACCGGCTCAGCCGCCGTCATCAGCCTACTGAGCATCGGGCTGTTGAGCATCTGGACTGCCACCGGCGCCCTTTCCGTCCACGATCTCGATGACCGCCTCGGCCAGCCAGCGGTCCGCGTCACCGCGTCCGAGCGAGGCAGCCGCCTCGGACATGTCCGCCACCTGGTCGATGTTGACCAGCACGGGCAGCAGGGTGTCGCGGATCCACTCCGGGGTCAGCTCGTCGTCGGCCACCAGCATGCCGCCGCCGCGCTGCACGATCGGCAGGGCGTTCAGCCGCTGCTCGCCGTTGCCGATCGGGAGCGGCACGTAGGCGGCCGGCAGGCCGACGGCGGTGAGCTCGGCGCAGGTCATCGCGCCTGCCCGGCAGAGCGCGAAGTCCGCCGCCGCGTACGCGAGATCCATCCGGTCGATGTAGGGGTTGGCCACGTAGGGCACCCCACCCACCTCCCCTGCCCCCTTCTCTGTGACCGGGGCGTCGTGGCCGTTGCGCGGGCCGATGATGTGCAGCACCTGGACGCCGGCGTCACGGAGCCACTCGGCGGCCCCGAACACCGCGACGTTCAGCGACCGCGCTCCCTGCGAGCCGCCGGTCACCAGCAGCACGGGCAGGTCGGGGCGGAGGCCGAAGTGCGCGCGGGCCTTGTCGCCGAGCCCCAGCCGGTCAAGCTCGGCGATCTCGCGCCTGATCGGGATGCCGAGGTACTTGCCGTTCCTGAGCTGGGTGTCCGGGTGACCGGTGAAGACGTGCGTGGTGAACCTGGCGCCCAGCCGGTTGGCCAGCCCCGGCTTGGGGTTCGCCTCGTGCACGACGATCGGGATCTTGCGTCGCCTGGCCGCGAGGTAAGCCGGCGTGGCGACGTACCCGCCGAACCCGACGAGCACCTGGGCTCCGGTCTGGTCGATCGCGGCGGCCGCCGCGTTGACGGCGCCGGCCAGCCGACCGGGCACCGTGAGCAGCCTGGGCGTCACGGACCTGGGCATGGGCACGGCCGGGATGAGCGCCAGCGGGTACCCGCGCAGCGGGATCAGCCGGGTCTCCAGGCCGCGTTCGGTACCCAGGCAGGTCACCTCGGTGCCGGAGTCAATCCGGCGCAAGGCGTCGGCCAGCGCCAGCGCTGGCTCGATATGACCGGCGGACCCGCCGCCGGCAAGCAGTACCCTCATGCCACGTCCCTGAACTGCGCTGCTGAACTGGCGCCGGTTTACCTTCGGCGCTTTGATAGACCGAGCCAGCTTAGAACGCGCAGCGGCCAGCCGGGGCCACGTGCGGCCAAAGCCTCGCGAGCGCCGGGCTCCTGCCTGGCGAACGACATCAGCATGCCCAGCCCGACCAGCGTCACCAGCAGGGACGACAGCCCGGCCGAGACAAGCGGCAACGGCACCCCGGTGATGGGCAGGATACCGATCACCGCGCCGATGTTGATCGCCGCCTGCACCACGATCCAGGCCGTGATGGCGGTGGCGCCGAGGCGGCAGAACATGTCGGGCACGCGCCGGGCGATCCTGAGCCCGGCGAAAGCCAGCCCGCCGTACAGGACGGTTACGCACAGCGTGCCGATCAGCCCGAGTTCCTCGCCGATGATGGCGAAGATGAAGTCGGTGGTCGATTCCGGCACCCAGCCCCACTTACCTCCGCTAGCGCCCAGGCCCACCCCGAAGATGCCGCCGCTGCCGATGGCGTACTTGCCCTGGATGCTCTGCATTTGCGGGCCGGTGGCGCCGCCCTGCGGCTCCAGGTAGCCGACCAGGCGCTGAAAGCGGTACTTCGCCGAGATGATCATGAGGAGCATGGCCAGGGTCATCAGGATCAGCAAGCCGCTGAAGATCCGCCCCGGGGTGCCGATAACCCACAGCAGCGCGAGGAAGATGACCAGCAGGATGAACGTGGTGCCCAGGTCGTCACCCGACATCACGAGCAGGCAGAGCACGCCCGCGCCGGGCATGAGCGGCACCAGCATGTGCCGCCAGTCGGCCAGCTGGCCCAGCTTCTCCTTGCGGGCCAACAGGTCGGCGCCCCAGACCGCCAGGGCGAGCTTGGCGATCTCCGAGGGCTGGACCTGCTGCCCGCCGATGTCGATCCACCGCGACGCGCCGTTCTGCGAGACGCCGACGCCGTGGATGAGCGTGAGGCTGAGCCCGACCACTGAGATCGCGAGCAGCGGGTAGGCGAAGGCACGGAACAACCGTGGCGACGAGCGCGCCGCCACCCACATCAGCGGCAGGCCGACGGCGGCGCCGAGGAGCTGCTTGGAAAAGTCGAAGTACGGCGAGAGCCCCGCGGCCAGGTCGGCCACTGAGGCGGTGGACTGCACCATGACCAGGCCGAGCCCGAGCAGCAGCACGGTGATGCCCAGGACCAGGTGGTAGGACGTGAGCGGCCGGTCGAGCAGCGCACGCCACGTGCCGATCCGGTCCCGCACGTCACCCAGGCCGGGCAGGCGCGACGCGTCCTGCCCGGGCTGGTCCAGCTCGGCGAGATCGTCGATCATGATCCAAGTCTGTTCGCCGGCCCGCGGCAAGACCCGGACATCCGGCGCGTGTCGCTCAGATTTCGGCCGGTGCCCGGCCGTTGGTAATTTCTGCTGCGGCGGTCCCGCACGGCTGAAGCCGTCTCGTTTATCTGACATGATGTGGTCCAATGACCAGGTCCGAATCTTCCCGTTTCCCGGTGACGGTTTCCCGGCTTCCCGTAACGCGCTGCGAGGTATGCGGGCGCACCCTGGCCTACCGGCCCGGCCAGGCGAGCGCGGTGCTGACCGAGCACTACAACCGGATGCATCCCGAAGCCCTCGCCGGCGCGCCGGAAAATCAGCGCTAAACGGGGCTATCGCCGCCGAATACCGCCCGGTACGCTCCCATCAAATGATGGCGATCGCGGCGCTGGTCGCCTGGGTGCTCACCGCCAGCATCGGCGGCTACATGCTGCGCACCTGGGTGGCTCGCGGCGGCCTGCGCCGACAGCGCGCCACCGGGGTCGGCGTGCCGCCAGCGGTGGTGTTCGGCCACGCCAGCGCGGCCCTGGCCGGGCTGGTGAGCTGGACCGGTTTCCTCAAGACGAACTGGGATCCGCTGGCCTGGCTCGGCGTCGCGCTGATCACCACGGCCATCGCCCTGGGCGTCTGCACGGTCACCCTGTGGACCCCGTACCCGGTCGTCGTCCCCTCGACCGCCGCTCCCCCGTCGCCCCCTCCTCCGGCGGCTCCTCTCACGGACACCTGGAAGATTACCGACGAGATGATCGCCAGCCTGCTCGATGACCCGTTCCCGGCCCGGCACCGGCCCCGGCTCAAGCTGGTCCCCCTCATCCCGGTGGTCCACGGGTTCGGCGCGCTGACCACGTTCATGCTGGCCGTGTTCGCCGCCATCAGCGGGCGATTAGGTCCTTTTTAATACCATTGGAGCCGTTCGGGCCCGTACGGGTGCATCGCTGGCCACCCCGATTGGGAGATTCGCCGACTCGTCGGGCAGTCTGGGATCATGGCAGAAACGCTGACGATGATGGCCGTACACGCGCACCCCGACGACGAAGCGTCGAGCACGGGCGGGGTGCTGGCGGCCTACTCCGCCCAGGGCATCCAGACCGTGGTCGTGACGTGCACCAACGGTGAGTTCGGGGACGCGCCCGGCGGGGTCAAACCCGGGCAGAACGGGCACGACGAGAAGGAGGTAGCCCAGCAGCGCCTGGCGGAGCTGCGCGAATCCTGCGCGATCTTGGGGGTGACCGACCTGGAACTGCTCGGCTACCACGATTCCGGCATGCCGGACTGGGACTACAAAGACCGGCCGGACGCGTTCTGCAACGTGCCCGTGGCGGACGTGGCGGCGCGGATCTCCGGCCTGATCGAGCGGTACCGGCCGCAGGTGCTGATCACCTACGACGACCAGGGACCGTACCAGCATCCCGATCACGTGCATGCGAGCCGCTGCGCGCAGGCCGCCGCGGCGAACAGCGGGAGCGTGGCTAAGCTCTACCTCAGCGCGATGCGCGGCAGCGACTGGCGGAAGATATGGGAAGCGCTGCGCGAACTCGGCGCCGAGGTGCCCGACTTCGACGACATGGACCCTGAAAGGCAGCGGCAGGCGCTCGCGTCCGAGCAGCGCATCACCACGACCGTCGACATCCGGTCGGTGCTCGGCCGTAAACGGGATGCCTTGTTCGCGCACGGCAGCCAGATCTCAGAATCGTGGTTCAGCAAGATCCCGCCGGATATCGCTGAGCTCACCTTCGGCCGGGAGCACTTCATCCGGATCGGCGACACCACCGGCGCTCCGCTACCCGAGGACGACCTGTTCGCCGGCCTGCGGTCATGACCGAGCCGAAGGGGCGCGGCACCGCGGAAGACGCTGCGGGGCTGGTCGAGCGGTCGGCCGCCGCTTACGCGTCAGCGGTGCCGGTCAGGCCGGAAGACGACGGGTTCTTCGGGCCCGCGAGCGTAACCTGGCGGGTCAGCGCCGACCTGTCAGCGCCGGTCGCGGGGCTGCGTTCGCTGCTGCTGCAGGCGTTGCACCCGCTGGCGATGGCCGGCGTCGACCAGCACAGCGACTGGCGGACCGATCCGGTCGGCAGGCTCGCGGCCACCTCGGCCTACGAGGTCACGGTCACGTTCGGGGACCGGGCCGGCGCCAGGCGGGTCGCGCAGCGGGTGCGGGCCATCCACACCCATGTCCGCGGCGTGGACACGGTGACCGGCCAGCCCTACGCGGCCGACGATCCCGCGCTGCTGCTGTGGGTACACGCCGCCCTGGTGGATTCGGGCCTCGCCGCCAGCGCGCTGTTCGGCATCCCGCTGACGGACGCGGACGCCGACGCCTACGTGGCCGAGATGACTGTCGCCGCCGAACTGCTCGGCGTCCCGCCGGAGATGATCCCGGACAGCGTGACCGCCCTCAAGCGGTACATCGCCGGTGTCCGTCCCGCGTTGCGCCGGACGCCCGCGGCCGCGGAATCGATGGGCTACCTGCTGGACCCGCCCGGGCTCGACGAGGACATCGCCGAACTGTGGCAGGACATCAGGGACGCCGCGGTGACGGCGCTGCCCGACTGGGCCCGCCAGATGTACGGCTACCTCGAGCCGCCGCCGCTGACGGCCGGACGCCGGACCGAGATCCGCCAGGCCCTCGGCGTGCTCGACGCGGTCTTCCTGGGCGAACCCGGCGTGCTCGAGGCCCGGCAGCGGCTAGCCGTAAGGACACGTTCGGCGAGCAAGGCGTGAAGTCCGAGCGGAACGCACGGCTGAGGTCACGGACCAGGAAAATTACCGCCGTCGCGGCGCTGGGCGGCGCGTCGATGATGGGCCTGGCGGTTCTCCGGCGCCGGGCGTCCAGCCTGCGGGTCGAGCGCGGGCTGGCGGCGCTGCGGCTGGCGGCGCGCGGGGGCGCGCGGTACGCGAGCCATGCGCCCCGGCTCTTCGCCAGTGCGGGAGAGCACCGGGAAGCGCTGCGGAACGACTTGGCGCTGCAGACCGCCGAGGATGTCGCCACCACCCTGGGGACGATGAAGGGCGTGCTGATGAAGCTGGGCCAGATGGCCAGCTACGTCGACGACGGCCTGTCCCCCGCCGCCCGCCGGACGCTGAGCCGGCTGCAGGACAGCGTGCCGCCGATGAGCCCGGAACTGGCCGCGCAGGTGATCACGGAAGAGCTCGGCCAGCCGCCGGAACGGGCCTTCGCCACCTGGGACCCGGAACCCATCGCCGCCGCCTCGATCGGCCAGGTGCACCGCGCGATCACCCACGACGGCCGCGCGGTCGCGGTGAAGGTGCAGTACCCGGGGATCGCCGAGACGATCGAGGCCGACCTGGGCAACGTCGCGCTGCTGCGCCGGATGCTCAAGATCACCGCGCCGAGCCAGGACGTCGACGCACTGCTCGCGGAGCTCTCCGAGCGCGTCACCGAAGAGCTCGACTACCGCCGGGAAGCCCGCAACCAGCAGATGTTCGCCCGCTACTACCAGGGGCACCCGACCATTGGTATCCCCGGGATCGTCGCCGAGCTGTCGACCCGCCGCGTGGTGACCAGCGACCTGGCCGACGGCGCACGGTTCGCCGAGCTCGCCAGCTGGTCACAGGCCGAGCGCGACCTGGCCGCGGAGACGATCTACCGCTTCGTGTTCCGCAGCCTGTACGAGGC
>JBAUAY010000649.1:0-3990 GCA_049676235.1 Streptosporangiaceae bacterium | reverse complement strand
GCGTCACCCAGGGGATCGTCCGGATCGGGGACACGGTGCGGCGGCCGCTGCGGCCGTTCAGCCTGACCGTGCAGGCGTACCTGGCCCACCTGCGCGACGCCGGGTTCACCGGCGCGCCGCTTCCGTTCGGCGTCGACGAACAGGGGCGCGAGATGCTGTCGTTCGTCCCCGGCGACGTGCCGCGCAACCCGCTGCCGCCGAAGACGGCGGGCGACGACGTGCTTGTCGCCCTGGCCCGGCTGATCCGTGCGCTGCACGAGGCATCGGCCGGGTGGGCGCCGCCGCCTGACGCGGTGTGGGGTGGGACGCCGGCCAGCGCGGGACGCCCGATAACCAGACGGACCGAGCTGGTCACCCACTGCGACTACTACCCGGGCAACGTGGTCTTCCGCGACGGGCTGCCCGTCGCGCTGATCGACTTCGACCTCGCCCACCCGACCACCCGGCTCTACGACATCGCGAACGCGTTGTGGTACTGGGCGCCGCTGCGCGATCCGCGGGACCGGGCGCCCGCGTTCGCGGACGCCGACATCCCGCACCGGGTCGCGGTGTTCGCGGACGCCTACGGCATGACGGCGCGGCATCGCGCGGAGCTGGCGCCGTTCGCCGTCGACATGGCGCGCCGCTATCACGAGGATTCCCGCGCCTCGGCCGAGCTGGACCCGGTGTTCCGCAAGCTATGGGAGGACGGCGCCAAGGACCAGCTGCCGCGCGCCGAGGCGTGGCTGCGCGAGGTGGCCCCGGCGATCACCGCTCGCCTCGGCCAGCCGGGCTAGCCCGACCTCGCGGCGTCGTGGCCTTGTATCAGGTGGCAGTCTTCCGTGCCCAGTACTCCTGAGATGCCTTTGAGGCGGTGAGCTCTGCCGGCGTGCCGAAGCCAGGTGCCATTGAGGCGGCGGTCCCGGCCAGCACCTCGTGGTGCTCGATGTTGAGCAGTCGCAGCCAGCTCTGCTGGCCCATCGTCAGGCCGATGAAGCAGCCGAGCTCGACCAGCTCGGGCTCGGAAAAGTGGCGGTGAAGCCGCTCCCACAGCGCATCGTCAGCATCCAGCCGCCATGTGATCGCCTCCGCATAGGCCAGAGCAGCCTTCTCGCGGTCCCCGAGCGTCGCCGAGGTCTCGAAATTCAGCAGGTCATCGTATTTTGCCTCACTCAGGCCCTGCTCCCTGGCCTTCTCCGAGCGCTGATTCCCGCAGTACTCGCACTTCACCGTGCGCGAGACGTAAACACGGCATAGCTCCTTGATGGCGTGATCGCATACCCCGTCACGGAAGATCGCCTCCCATGACCGCGCGAAAGCCCAAAAGCATGCGGGAACATGGGCGCGCACCGCCGAGCTCTCCGGCCGCGGGGTACCCTCGCGCCGGCATCGCTCCATCTCCGCCCGCATCTCCTGGTCCATCGCCTCAAGGGGCAGGTAGCTGATCCGCTGGTGGTAGCTCATCGGCTCTCCCTAGAACTCCTGCTCCCCGGCCCGCCTAGCCGTGCAGGCCAGCCAAGCCCAGCCCTGCCATCACAGCCTAGCGGCGGAACCGTCCGCGGCAACTGAGTCGAACTAAGCGATGCGGGCGGCCGGCGGGTTCGCGAGGGCGGCGATCTGGGCATGGGTGGCGAACCACGGGCGCCCGCGGCTGAGCATCCCGGTGACCACTCGCCGCAGCATCCGCAGCAGGTAGCCGCGGCCGATGGCCTCGGGATGCATCGTGTAGGTAATGGCCCGGTGATCCTGGCGTGCCGATTCGTATTCCTCCAGCCAGATGCGCTCGACCGCAGCCGGGTCGGCCAGCAGCCCGCCGTGGTAGGGCGTCCACCCGAAATAGGGCCAGTCGCATAGGCTCCAGTGCCCGGGCAGTTCCAGCAGCGGCGCCGTCCCGCTGGCCTGCCAGTACGGCCGGTCATCAGCCATCAGGCTGCTGTCGTAAGAAAATCCCAGCCCGGCCAGCATGGCCAGGGTCTCAGGCGACAGCTCCCAGCCCGGTGACCGGTAGCCGGCCGGGCGGATCCCGTGCCGGCCCAGCGCGGCCAGCCCTTCCTCGAGCTCTGCGCGCTGGCTGCCGGCATCCAGGCCGTCGGTGCCGCGGTGCAGGTATCCGTGGTGGCCGACCTCGTGTCCGGCTGCGACGATCGCGGCCACCGCTTCGGGGTGATGGTCAGCGGTGTGACCGGGCACGTAGAAGGTGCCCGGGATGTCAAGTTCCGTGAGCAGGTCCAGGATCCGGCCCAGCCCGCGTCCTGGGCCAAAGCGGGCCTGCGACAGCAGCGTCAGCCGCCGGCCGTACTCAGGGCCCTCGCCAAGCCAGGCTGCCTCCCCGTCAACGTCGAAGGTCAGGGCGACAGCCACATCAGCGTCACCAGGCCAGGCACCAAACACCGCCGTCGTGTCCTCCATGACTCACCCTCCGCTGACCGTGGGCGGACCCGCACCGGGCCGCCAGGCTCAGTCTGCACCGTCCCGGCGCCCGACAGGATGTCAGTGAGGCGTTGGTTACATATTCGCTCGTTTCCTGAGGGCCGGGCCAGCCCGGCCCGTCCTGCCAATCGTCGTCGCCGACCTAGCTTCCAGATTTCTGGAAAAGGAGCTGGATTCACGCGCACCGTACTCGGTATCGCCGCCCCATAGGTATGCTTCGTCCGAGATGTCCGACCAAGGAAAAGGTCGGCAATCGCGTTAGCTGTCCCCCGTATTTTACGCAGGCGGCGCTAAGGAGGTCCAGATGCACATCGGATCGGTGATTGTTATCATCTGGCTGGTCATCGGCGGTATCGCTGCCGGTCAACGCGGCGACTACAAAGGACCCGTGGACTGTAGCAGGGCAAGTACCACCGCGGTGACGATCCTCGCTGGCCCCCTTAACTATGCGGGCGTGAACCTGAACATCAACTGCAGCGTGAACCACCTCAGTAATTAGCTACGCCCAAGAATCCCCTGCGGAGGATTCCGAAATCCTTCGATACGCTTGTCCGCCCATCCCGTCATTAGAAATAAGAATTCGCCCTAATTGCTGTTGCCAGCTGGCCGCATTGGTACGGTGTTGTATCGTCGCGTTCTGCCCGCTCCCGGAGAAGACCCGCGGCTCGCGGTCCTGTCCGTTCAGCCCGCGCGAGGGAGCCGGAAGCCCCAGTTCAGCATCCGCGCGGCGTCCTGCGCGGCGGCCGCCGGGCCGGTGGCGGGGCTGCCCAGCACGACCCCGATCAGCTCCCGGCCGTTCCTGACCGCCGCGAACAACAGGCAGTGCCCGGCGCCGTCGGTATACCCGCTCTTGATCCCGACGGCGCCGGGATACGAACCGATCAGCTCGTCGGTGTTATCCCACCAGTACGCGTGATGCCCTCGCCCCTTCGGCAGGTGGTAGAACCGCAGGTCCACGATCGACCGGAAAGCCGGGTACCGCATCGCCGCCAGGCCGAGTATGAGCAGGTCGGACGGCGTGGAGTAGGTCGAGGTCTCGGTGGGATAGGGCAGCCCGTCCGGCGAGGTGAAATGGGTGTCCTTCATGCCCATCTGGACCGCGGTCGCGTTCATCCGCGCCACGAAGGCATCCAGGCCGGGACCGTAAGCGTTCGCCAGGGTATACGCCGCATCCGCTCCCGACGGCAGCAGCAGAGCCTCCAGCAGCTCCTGCGCCGTGAGCACGTCCCCCGGGCGCAGCGCCGCGGTTTCGCCGCCGTACTTCCAGGCGTAGATGAACGCCGCCTTCGGCACCTTGATCTGGCGGCCGAGGTTACCGCCTTGTAGCACCAGCAGGGCAGTCATCACTTTTGTGACGCTCGCCATCGGCCGTTCGGTGTCTACATCCCGGCCCCACAGCACCTGACCGGTAGCAGCATCGACCAGCACCGCGCCCTTGGCCTTCACCCCGCCAGGCGCGCCGGCCACCTCGATCATTGGGCTGGCCGACGGCCGGGGACGCGATGGCGTGGCCGGTGCGCGCGTCCGGACAGCCGGTGCGCGCGTCCGGACAGCCGCCGCGGCATGCGTGGGCACGGGCCG
>JBAUAY010000648.1:0-1544 GCA_049676235.1 Streptosporangiaceae bacterium | reverse complement strand
GGCCCGGGCGCTGCGGGTGGACAAGCTGACCCTCGCCGCGCTGGAGGCCACCCTCGCCGGACCGGTACCGCCGGTGGCAAGCGCGCTGGCCACCGACCCGGCTTCCCGCTTTAGCCGGGCCGAACGGGCCATGGCGCGTCTGGTCGCGGCAGGCCTAGACGCCCGGGTGGCGGCAGCCAAGGCCGCCGTGGGTGGCGGCGGGGCGCCCGGAGTAGAGCTGCCCAGCGCCGCGCTGAGTTTGCCCGAGTCGCTGGCGGTGCCGCTGCGCTGGGACGATGCGGTGGCACAAGGGGAGCGCCCCGCTGTGGTAGGGCGCTTGGAGGCAGGGCGCCTCCTGCTAGATCTGCGCTCAGTTTCTCCGGACGACGACGAGCGCCTGGTCCACGCCATCCTCGCGGCTGTGCATAGGGCACCTTCATGATCGTGGCCAGTTTGGGGCAAATAGCGCCCATTTCTGGCCACGATCATGGTCGCGGGGAGCGGTCATGCAGGTGATCGCCACCGCTGGGCATGTGGATCATGGGAAGTCGGCGCTGGTAAGGGCGCTGACCGGGATGGAGCCCGACCGGTGGGCCGAGGAGCGGCGGCGAGGGCTGACCATCGACCTTGGGTTCGCCTGGATGACGCTGCCTGGCGGGGACCGCGTGGCCTTCGTCGACGTACCCGGCCACGAGCGCTTCGTACCGAACATGCTGGCCGGCGTCGGCCCGGCGCCCGCCGTCCTGCTCGTGGTGGCGGCCGACGGCGGCTGGATGCCCCAGTCCGCCGAGCATCTGGCCGCCATCGACGCGGTCGGCATCAGGCATGGCCTGCTCGCGGTCACCCGGTGCGACCTGGCCGATCCCGGCCCGGCGACGCGGCAGGCGCTCGACTTCGTCTCCCGGACCAGCCTGGGCGCGGTAGAAGCGGTGGCGGTGAGCGCGGTCACCGGCACCGGGCTGCGGGAACTGCGGGACGCGCTGGCGCGGCTGGTGGCGGCGCTGCCTGCCCCCGACCCCGCCGCCCCGGTCCGGCTCTGGGTGGACCGGTCGTTCAGTATCCGGGGCAGCGGCACCGTCGTCACCGGCACGCTGCCGGCGGGCACGGTGACCGCAGGCCAGGAGCTGCTGCTCACCCCGTCCCTGCGGCCCGCCAGGATCAGAGGCCTGGAATCGCTGAACGAGCCCGCCACATCGGTCGCCGGCGTCGCGCGCGTCGCGGTCAACCTCCGCGGCGTCCCGGCCGGCGTCCCGGCGCGCGGCATGGCCCTGATCGAGGCAGGCCGCTGGACCCTGACCAAGCTGCTGGACGTCCGGCTATCACAACCCCCCGAGATGACGCTGCCTCCCGAGATGACGCTGCCTCCCGAGATGACCCTGCATATCGGCTCCGCCCGCACGCAGGCCCGGGTTCGTCTCCTTGGGGCTTCGGCGATCGCGCGGCTGATGCTGCGCGACGCGCTCCCGCTGCACGTCGGCGACCGCGTCCTGCTCCGCGACCCGGGCAGCGCGGGGGTGGCGATCCTCGGGGCGACCGTGCTCGACGTCGCGCCGCCGGCGCTCACC
>JBAUAY010000647.1:0-12750 GCA_049676235.1 Streptosporangiaceae bacterium | reverse complement strand
CAGACATACGGCCGTTGAAACAGCGGAACGATCAGCCGCTGGGGCTGCATGAACACCATCTGCGGCGTGCGGACCTGGGTCTCCATGCTTTCCGGTCGCTCCTTGTCACCCGACTTATCAGACGGTCACAACCTACCGGCCGCACCACTGCGCCGTAATGGGTCAGCCATTCCTGCTACCGGTAGCGCGGCCTTGGCTTGCGCTTTCCCGCCATACTGGCACCGATATGCACGACAGGCCGCGCTTGTCCTTGTGCTGCGGCTAGTGGTCATGCCCTTGCTGCTGCGGCTGGCAAACCGCATCCGCGGGAGGCGGAAGCACACGATGGCTGAGGCCTTCCTGTGAGGCCTCAGCTACCAGCTTCGGTCTAATCAGCTACCATCTTCGGTCTAACATGTTGCCGCGACCTGCGCCCTTTGCCCGTAGCCAGACCGGGCCAACCGCACCAGGTATGAGGTGACGCGCCGTCGGCCAGCGGACATGCGACCAGCCGACACGGATATGCCACCTGACAGACGGGCTGCGGCAGCTGACCGCAGGTCCTGGGTCACGTTTTAGCCCGCGGTCTTAATCCTGCCGTCAGTCTCCTGGAGATGTCTCCTCGTGCGCTGTCTTCGCCTCCGCCAGGTTTGCCCGGATGGTCACGGTCTGAGGGTGGTCGGGACCAAGGACGCGCTCGGCGTCGGCAAGGACCCTGTTCAAGAGTGCGATGGCATCCCCGTTGCGCCCGGCGGAATCATAGAAGATTGCCAGGTTGGCCCGGCCAATGATGGTGTCGGGGTGACCAGAGCCGAGCACCCGCTCAAAGTCGGCGACTGTCCGCTTTTGAAATGCGATGGCCCGGCTGATTTGCCCCGCTTCGGCGTAGGCGCCGGCCAGGTTGCCGCGGGCGTTGAGGGTGCGCGGATGGTCAGGACCGCGTACGCGGTCAAGGTGATTAACCACCTGTTCCAGCTGAGCGATGGCGTCAGCGGGCTGCCCGGCCGATGCGTACGAGCTTGCGAGGTTCATGCGGGCGTCGAGAGTGCTGGGGTGGTCGGGGCCGAGCAGGCGCTCGCTATCGGCGGCCACGCGCTTGAACAGCTTGATGGCGTCGCTGGCGCGGCCGTCTTCCCGGTACGACAGGGCCAGGCCGGCCTGGACAGCAAGGGTCAGCGTGTGATCAGGCCCAAGGATGCGATCGGCGTCGGCGACCACGCGCTCCTGGATGGTGATTGCCTCGCTGGTTCGCCCAGCCTTCCAGTACGAGATGGCCAGGTTCGCCCACGCGGTGAGGGTTTCGGGATGCCTAGGGCCGAGCAGGCGTCCGCGGCCAGCGACGACTCGCTCTTCGAGAATCATTGCCTCGCCGGTCCTGCCCGCGGCCACGAAGGAGCCGGCCAGGTTGGCCCAGGCGGCGAGGGTGTCAGGGTGATCGGGGCCAAGGACCCGCTCAAAGCCTGCGGCGACTTCCTCGCCGGCGGTGATGGCCTCGCCGATGTGGCCTGCCGCATGGTGAGACAGCGCCACGTAGCCCCGAGCGGCCAGGGTGTCAGAATGATCGGGGCCCAGGTGCTTCGCCGAGACAGCGGCTCCCCGTGTCGCCAGGCCCAGAGCCTGGAGAGGAGAGCCGGCTGAGATCAAGAACAGGCACGCCGGATTGAGTATCGCCATGAGTCTGGCGGCGTCGACGCTAGCGACGGCTTCAACGCTGGCGAGGGCGGCGATGTGGGGAACAAGCTCTTGCCACTGGGTCCAGGTCGTCGGCCGCTGCGGGTCGCCGGGCATGGCTGCATGGACGGCTGTGAGTGCCTGGGCAGCCGCATCAGCTTGCTCCGGCCCGGCGAGCCGGTTCCTGATGACCTTCTGAAGCAGCCGGTGGACACTGACCTGATTGTCGGCCACGGTAGCCAGCGAGTAGCGGTGCAGGGCGGCAAGCGTAGCGGCCACCTGCTTGCGCCCGGCCAGCGAGTTGTCCTCGAACACCGAGAAGAACGAGCGCGGAATCGCATCAGGAGCCAGAAAAGCGGTCATATCCAGGGCTGCGCGGGCCAACGGCGCGAGCCGCGCGGCCGCGGTGATCGAGGTGTTCCAGGTGGCCGCGACGGTGTGCTGGTAGAACACCTCCGGGCTGGCGTCGAACAGGTCCTGTGATGGCAGGCCCTCCAGCAACTCCAGGTACTCATCGAAGGGAACGCCAGCACCCGCCTCGCAGTAGGCACCGGCATGTGCCAGGGCCAGCGGAAGAAAGCCCAGGGCGGCGGCCACCGAATTCGCGGCGGAGGCTTCCAAGTTCGTTCGGCCTGTGCGAGCCAGCAGATACCGGATTGCCGTTTGGGCGTCAAACACGTCCACGGCCAGTTCCGCGCCGAAGGCGTTGTAGCCGCCGCGGTGACGCGAGGTGACCAGCACCCGGCCGTTGCCAGAGTTCGGCAATTCCGCCAGCGCGCCCGGCCCAGGGGCGTCGTCGAGCACCAGGAGCCACCGCCGGCCGGTGTTAGCCAGGTACATCAGCGCATCGCCGGCCCGCTCGGGCGGGGTGCGCTCCACGACCGGGAGGCCAAGGGCCACGGCCAGCTCGGCCAGGTCGACGGTTCCGCCATCCTCGGCTCGTACCCACGCCACGATGTCGAACTCGTCGTGGTGCGCCGCCACGAAGGCAGCAGCAAGCTGGGTCTTACCCACACCACCCATCCCGGTGACCGCCAAGGTGATCACCCCAGCCCGCCCGTTGGCCTGCGCCGCGTCAAGGCGGGTCAGCAGTTCATCGCGACCAGTGAAATAGGCGACGACTCTCGGCAGACGGAACCGCAGCCGCTCCCGAAGGGATGCCGCCGCCGCCTCCCACCGCCCGTCCCGTTGGTGGAACGCTCGGTTGGCGGCCAGCACCTCACCTAGATCCGCGTCGATAGCCGACCACGGGATGGCGAGGGCACCGTCAGGGCTGGCCGGGTTCTTGCTGGCCACCACCACCCCGCATACCCTCCCGGAACGCAGGTTCAGCACCGCCGCCCCGCTCATCCCCGGCTTGATCGTGTCCGACGCGAGGTCCATGTAAGCGGTCGGCGCATTGCCGTGCGTACCCCGGTAGGCCAGCCGGGCCGGGGTCAGCTGTACCGCGCCGCCTTCCTGCGGGTAGCCGAAGACCAGGAAGTCGTCCTCCCGGGAAGGCCACTCGGGATCAATTCCCACGCACGGATGATCACCAATTCCTTCGACTTCGAGCACGGCGATGTCGGGATAATCGCGGTCCAGCGCCGGGATCGGACGGCCGCGATCTTCCAGCACCGCAGTCCGGGCAGAGACCGGAACCTCGAGCACCGGCCGGTCGTCGCGTTCCCACCGCACCATGAGGTCGGCGCTGTCGCCGATCACGTGCACACAGGTCAGGACCCTCCCCGGCGCGACGAAAAACCCGGCACCCGGCATCGGCCCGCCCGTTACCCGCACGGTGCAAGCCCGCAGGAGATTCTCCAGCAGGTCAGGCATCCCCGCCCGCAGCCTTTGCGGGGTGATCGTGCTCGGACCACTCGAGGGTCACCGTAAGCGCCGCCTCACCCTTGCCGCCGACCCACAACGCGGTCAGCTTGCCCGCCTCGACCGCGAACCCCAGCTTCAACTCCACCGTTGCCCGACTCGGCTTGGCCGCCTTGAGCTTCTCAACCACAACCGAGCCGATCTCACCCACCGCGTCCAGCGCAGTGCCCAACTCCAGGTCCCGCAACCCGACGCTGGTCATCTCGTCACCAGAGTCCGGCCCGGTAACCTCGACCTTGATGGGCACACCGCTTGGAAGTGTGGCCGTCACCGCCCGCGTTGCGCTCTCAGCCCCGTTCATCACCACCGCCTGCCAGGGATCTAATTTGACCAAGAGGCCACTGAGCCTAGTGGGTCCGGCGCGCACGTGGGTGCCTTAACGGGCAGTGGTACGTCGGGACAGCGCCGCAGCGTACGGCGGGTGTGGGGTTGCATCTGATCAGCGCCGCCGGCGAGTCGTCACCGTGCCGGCATGCCGCTGGACCCAAGGCCAGCGGCGTGCCACCACATACGCGGTGCGGCAGGTAGACGCGCGTTTGTTGGCCAGCTCCGCGTTCAAGACGGCATCCGTCCCGTCGATCGAGGCGCCCGCCGACGACGCCAGCCGCGCCGTGTGCCGTAGGCCGGCCGCAGGTGCCGAGTTCGAGCTTGCGGAGCTGGATAGTCCTGGAATTCCCGGCTTGGAAACTGGAGTCGCTCGAGGCGGGTGGGAGTGCGAGGCCGTCGAACAGCAGGATCTCGCATCTTCGGGTTCCGCACAGACGGAGAAAATCAGGTCGCGATCGAGCGCGCATCAATACAAGCCGGAGGGAGCGGCTCGTCGAGTGCCGTCAGCAGCTCAGCGACCGCGTTGCGTACTTCCCTGACCAGTGCACCGCGCTCATCGAGATCCACCGCATGTGGCCAGGGCCAAATGCGCTGTACCTCGATGCCCGGACGCAGATGGACGTCACGGCGGCCAAGGCGCTTGAGGAACGCATCGAGCTGCTGGTCATCCTCGGGGCTGGCGTACTGGCGCTCCCGAAGCCAGGGCCAAAGGTTCTCCCGGATGTTGTTGTAGTGGTGCGCGCGGATCTGAGCGAAGTCCTTTCCCGACCAGCGGTGGATGTACTCGGTGATCTGGAGGTGACAGTGCAGGTAGAGCCGTTGGGCGACGGGGGCGTTCCGGAAGGCGAGGTGCACGTTAGGCCGGGCCTGCCACGCCTCGGGATGCCCGGCCACAAGGTCCATGAGCCGCTGAGCCCTGCCGGTTTGGTACAGGGCCGCGGCTTGTGGCTTCAGCTCTGCTGGCCAGGTGCCGAGCGCGAGGGTCTCGGCCTGTTGCCGAAGGGAGATCCGCTGCGTTGACTTCGTTCTGATCGCCGCATCCAGCATCATGTTCGCGGCCGCGGCGCCGATCCGGAGAGGCCGCTCGGGCTCCACGTCATCGATGCCTGTGGCCTCCCGCAGCAGTGCCATCAGGCGCCGCTGGCGGCGCAGATCATGCTCCCCGGCGCGCCCGAGAGTGGTGAAGGGCAGCAGGCGGGCGAAGTGCTCTTCGGTGAAGGCGATCAGGTCCTCCATCAGCACCCGCTCCGCAGGGGCGAGCAATCCGCGTTCCAAGAGCCCCCACCAGTCCTCCAGGAGTTCGTGCCAGCCAAGTCCGATCACCTTCGGGTCCTGGACCTCAACGCCACGGAGTCGCAGCAGCCTGGCCTGGTCACTCGGCGCCTCGCTGACGACCTTGCTCTCGATCACGACCACCAGCTCGTCGCCAAAGCGCAGCACTCCGTCCAGGCGCTGCTCGCGGACCCGCTCCGCAATCTCCGCCGGGGACAGGTCAAGCCCCTCGTCCGGTGAGAGGAAGACACTGATCAGCTGGTGCAACGAAAGCCCGTCTGCTTCGCCCAGCGCGGGCGGTTTCAGCACGTGCCTCGTCTGGATGTCCAGCTCGGGCTCGGGCAACCTGGCGGAGGGGAGCGCGCCGATCCGGGCGAGCAGCGCGTCGCGTGCCAGGGGAAGCGCACGCATCACAATCATCGCCGCCCGCGTGAGCTGGTCTTCGTGGTGTGGCGGGCGCTCGTAGGGAAGGAATACGTTGAGATGCCGATCCACCGGCCCCCTCCCCCTCAGTGCGAGTACTTGCGGGCGACCCCTGGACAGTACCCCTTTCGAAGTGAGGGGCGAATGGCCGGTCGGTGTTTGCCGCCCCGCTAGCTGGTTCAAGGCGAGTCGGTGGATGGCGACGCAGCTGATCGGGCGGCTATGGTGCGTCGTCAACCTTCGTGACGACATGCCATCACGACAGGCAGGTGCGCCAGACGTCCGGCGGACTGATCTCGGTCGGCGGCCGACGACACGACGAACATCACCGCGTCATCGCGAACATCGCGGCGGGACTTCGGTTAGACCCACCAATGGCCCATACCCATCTGGAGCGACGTTCCTGTCCGTAGCGAATGATGCGCTCAACACCCAGGCGGAATGATCACCGGCTATGTGAAGCGGACGGCTTCTCAGCTTGTGCCGGGCAGCACAGCAGGGTGATCTCGGTTCGCAACCTCGCGCTTGGCGAGCCCGCGGCGACGGATCCCGAGGAACACTATCTCGCCCGGCAAGCCAACCGTCTCTATCTAATGCGCGGCATCGAGGTACCTGGCGGCGGCGCCTTCCACCCGAAGACTTACCTGTTCGCGCGTCGCGACGAAGCCACGCTCGTCGTCGGCTCCGGTAACCTTACGCGCCAAGGCATCGATGCGGGCAAAGAAGTCTTTACCGTTTTCGACACCCGCACCGAACAAGGACTCTCTACGCTTCGCGCGTGGGCGGCGTGGATTGGTCGGCTCGTTGCGGGCGCCGACGACGAGCAACTGACCCGCCGCTTCGCGGCGCTGCGCGAGCAGTGTCCATGGCTGGTCGGAATGATCGGAGCGACACCGTTCGCCGTCAATGAAGAGCGGTCGCTACTCGACCAGTTTGCTGAGCAGCTACCCTCGACCGTTGACGAGCTGCACGTCAGCGCCCCGTATTACGACCGGAATGCCCTTGCGCTCGCTGAAGCCCTCGATCGGATCCAGCCTAAGGAACTGCACCTCTACTTTGGGCTGGGTACGAAGGTCCACGGACCATCGCTAGCGGCGGTGCTGGAGACAGCTAACTGCCAGTTGCAAGTACGCCGTTTCGACCCGGCCACCTTTCCACGCCAAGCTCCTCGGGGCCGTCTGCGGCAGCGAGGGCCTGCTACTGTGCGGCTCGCCGAATCTGTCGCGCGCAGCGCTGACGCTCACTTATGCCGACGGAGCCCACGGCAACTGCGAGGCAGCGCTCATCCGGCGCGGCAGCGCTGACCAAGTGCGTGCGCCGTTCCTGACCTCGGGCCTAGAGCTCATCGACGTCGGAACCGCGAACCTCTATGACCTCACTTTCGACGATGACGATCTGGCGGCGAGCCGTCCAGCTGTGGCATTGCGCCAGGCCACGTGGCTTAACGACGGCCGTATTGCTCTGACCGCCGAACCACCGCCCGATACTGGCCACCGACTCGCATGGGCAGGCGGTCAGGCCATGCTCGACGGGGTGATCACCGCCGAGGTACTCACCCAACATGAGAGACCGCCTCTGCTGGCCTGGCTGAGCGACGAGGCGGGCGAAGCGGTGTCCAATGCTGTGGCGATTGACGATCCGAATGCCCTGGACCGCAGCCTGGCCGAGCGCGACTCATCGCGTAATCGCCCCCAGGAACTCCAGGAGCAAGACGCCGAAACCCCGCTTGGGCGGCTCATGAGTTGGCTGCACCAGCAGGGCATCTTCGACATCGATGACACGCCCGCTGCCCGGCGCACGCAGTCCGCCCAAAACGATGCGCCCGAGGAGGGAAGCACTGATTTCTGGGATCGCCTCATGGCTGATGAACTCAGCTACGACCCTCGCACCGCGAACTACCCGGGGATGACCTCCGGGATCAAGCCGATTGGCCACGACCTCTTCCGTGAATTGGAGATCATGCTTGCCATGACACCACGGGACAACCCGTTGCTGCGTCTGGTCTCCGGGGATTCCCCAAGTAAGCCACAGACAGAAGGCGAGCATGTTGGCACCACTTGGTCGTTGGAGGCACGGCAGCGGGTGCGGGTCGTAAATGTGCTGAGCCGCTGGTGTCGCGCCATCAGCGATCCGCGACACGCTCTCCTTCGCCCCGACGCACCTGCCGCCAACTACCAGGCGTTGCTCACCGTCCTCGTAACCGCTTGGGTGGAAGATGCAATCGACGAAGACCGCCTTATCCGGCTCGCGGCTGAATTGTTCGGCGCCTTCCTGGGTGACGGAAAGTCTCCAGGCTTTCTCGGGCGGGCAGACCAGGACCTGCGCGACATGGTCCTTCGCCACCTCGACAGTCGGGTACGCGAGTGGGCGGCCGGGATCGCATACTTGCCTTGCGCCCGGAACGGCCTTGGAAGGATGTTGTCTACGACTGGCAGCCCTACCTGAACAAGGCACTCATCGATACCGACGTCATGATCGTCGGTGACCAGACGGCCGCACTCGCCAGCCGGGTTACGGGACATAAGGTACCCGTCAAGGAGATCGAAGACGTGCTGATCGCGCGGACTGACTATCTCGATGAGGAGAAGTGGTGCGAGAATCTCGCCCGAGCTCTCAGACTGCCGCGAATCGAACTCAAGGTGATCGACAACAAGTTTGTTCCGTTGCGTATCTCGCTCAAGGGCGTCACTGAGCCGCTGACAGATCCTCGAGTGGTCGAGGCTGCGATGCAGGCGATGAAGTTCCGCAGAGTTGAGGCAATAGGTATTGAAGCTGGCGGCTGCACTGCCGTGTTGCGCCCAGGTGACCGGGCTTGGGTCAAGATCGGCACCGGCAGCAGCGCCGCGACTTTGTCATCCAGCGTAATCATCACCGCCGAACGCCTCGCGGCCGTTGAGAGCCAAGGTGGCGCGCTCAGCGAGCTCTTGGGCTTGCAGTCAGAGGTGGCGTAGCTTCCCGCGCCGATCGTCCTGATTGGGAAACTTCTGCAAGGTCGTGCACTGCCACAACTCGCGACACGCGAGTACCTGACAGACCTTCGGACAAAACGCTGGTTTGTTACGAGGTGCCAAGTGCCCGTGTGGATCTCGCTGACACAGACTCGTGGCAGGCTATGGCGATGGAGGTCGGAGACGACGCTGCAACCAAGCTCCTTGCTCAGCTTTCTTCGTTGCGCCAGCACCAACGCAACGGACATCGTTCCCCGCATAAGCCGCTGCTGGTGTTGCTCGCCCTGGGCCGTCTTGCTGCTACCGGCTCCAGTGAGCTGCCCTGGTCAGTTGCCGAGGTAGCGCTAGCGGACCTGATCGCCGAGTTCGGGCAGCCCTCTAAGACCGCCAGCGCTCAGAGCGCCGCATACCCATTCACGCGGCTGCGCGCGGACGGCGTCTGGATGCTCGACGCCGACGTGCAGATGGACATGGTCCGGCCACTTTCCGTACGGCAGGTCACCGGCCGATTCGCATCGCAGCTTGAAGCCGCGTTCCGTGCTGATCCTGCACTAATTCGGAGCGTCGCTCGTGACCTCGTAACGAGCAACTTCCCGGAAACTGTCGCACCTGACGTGCTGGACGCTGTGGGCTTTGACCCTGCCTCGGTCCTGTCAGCTGCCGACACGCTGCCAGGTGCAGGTCAGGCACCCATCCAGCGTCGCCGTGATCCCGGATGGCGTTCCGTGGTTCTCCAGGCGTGGGATAGACAATGCGCGTTCTGCGGTTACGACGGGCAACTCGCCGGAGCCTGCATCGGCGTGGATGCGGCGCACGTGCGCTGGTTCGCCTTTGACGGGCCCGACGCACTGGATAACGGCCTGGCCCTCTGCGTGCTGCACCACAAGCTCTTCGATATCGGCGCGCTGGGCCTGGACGCGGGACTTCGGGTCCTGGTGTCATCTGCATTCACCGCGCGCACCGACGCCGGGCGCGCGATCTATGGCCTGCATCAGCGGCGGCTGTCACCACGACCTGGAACGCCTACCCCGGCACTGGATCACATCGCCTGGCATACCCGCGAAGTGTTCAAGGCCCAACCTTTGACCAGGTAAACCAGGTCATAAACGGCCACTGGGTACTAATCAGAGTCGATCCAGGGGAGTGCCCGATGCCCTGCCTGGAATGCTGGCGGACAACCTGTTGCCAAACGCAACACGTTGCCAAACGCAACCGCTTACCATCGGGACATGCCGGACGGGCCACACAGGATTGATTGGGAGTGGGAAGAGATCGTCCTGGCGTGCGATCTAGTTGCTCAGAACGGCTGGCGTCAGCTCGACGTTGGCGATCCCCGCGTTCGAGAGCTGTCAGGCCTGCTGCAGCGGATGTCAATGCACCCCCTCGAAACCCGGCTGCCAAGCTTTCGCAACGCCGCTGGCGTAGCTCGTAAGACCTACAACATCGCCACCGTGCACCCCGACTACGTGGGACCTCCAAGTAACGGCAACAAGCTGGACAAGAGGGTGCTCGACGAATTTCTCGACGATCCCGAGCAGATGCATCGTTTTGCGCAGAGTCTGCGTGAAGCCGCGGAGCAGGACGAACCGGGGAATGTCTCGCAGCTTGTCGGCGACGAGTACGAGAGCGTCCTGGAGGGCCGGTACCTGCTGCGCTTGCACAGAGTGCGGGAGCGTAAGCCTGCGCTGCGCGAGAAGAAGATCCGCAGTGTCTTGTCGCGCGGTGGTGCACTCGTGTGCGAAGCGTGCGGCTTTGACTTCGGGCAGACCTACGGAGACCGGGGCGAGGGCTTCATCGAATGCCATCACGTGGAGCCGCTGCATCAAACCGGCGAACGCGCCACGACCATCCGCGATCTAGCTCTGCTCTGCAGCAACTGTCATCGCATGATCCACAGAAAACCACCCTGGCCGACGCCAACCCAGCTACGAGACATCATTCATGGGCAGCCCTCTCTCAGTTCCTGAGGGCCGGTCCAGCAGGAGAGCGGTACGCCGAAGCCTGTCGATCTCCGCAGGCGCTCAAGGCGGTGGATAGGTTGCTAGGAGCGGAGGGTCAGGAGAAACGCTCGCCAGGCCTCCGGGGAGACCAGCAGGTTCGAGCGGTCTGGGGCCTTGGAGTCGCGGACGGCTACTAGGGCTGGCAGGTTGCGGGCTACTTCTACGCAGTTGCCGTTCTGGCCGCTGTAGCTGCTTATGTGCCACTGAGCGCAGGACAGGTCGATCTTGGTCATCCTGCGCACCTCCTCTAGATCTTGCGCTACGTCATGGCGCTGGCTGCCTGGTCGATCAGCTGCACGGACTCGTCAGGGTGCAGCGCGGCGGCCAGCAGCCGGTCAAATGCAAGGGTATAGCGGTTCACGTCCGAACGCTCCTCGAGGTAGATGTCCCCGGCCAGCGTCTCGACGTACACCACGTCGGGGTCGGTGGGCTCGTGGAAGTCCAGGATGACGAACGAGCCGATCGTTCCGGCGTGTGCACCTGCACGATAGGGGACGACCTGAATGGTGGTCTTGCCCCGCTCGGCAGACTCGACCAGGTGGCGGAGCTGCCCTCGCATCACCTCAGGGCCTCCGACGACGCGGTGGATGACCGTCTCGTCGATCACGGCCCACAGCCGCGGCCGGTCATCGCGGGCCAGGATCTGCTGCCGCGCCAGCCGAACCTCCACACGGCGCGAAACCTCATCGTGGTCCATCTCCATCGGCCCGTTTCGGAAGATCTCGCGGGCGTAGTCCGCGGTCTGGAGCAGGCCGGGCACGACCACCGGCTCGAAGTTGCGGATGGAGGCGGCGCCGGCTTCCAGGCCGATGTAGACCTCGTAGGGGTTCGGCAGGACGTCGCGGAAGGAATGCCACCAACCGGGCTGGCGGGCCTCCCGGGTGAGTTGGATGAGCCCGTCTCGTTCGGGGCCGGTGACGCCGTAGAGCTCCAGGAGCATCCGGACGTTGCCGGGCTGGGGTCGGCTCCGGCCCGTCTCGATGCGGAAGAGCGTGGAGGGTGACCACTCCAGCTGCCGCGCGACCTCCTCACGGGTTAGGCCTGTGGCCTCGCGGCGGCGCAGGAGTTCCATGGCCAGGCGGCGGCCGCGCAGGGTCGGGTTCTGATCTGGGTTGCTGCTGCGTCGGGCCATGACTCGCATACTCCGTTCCGCATTAATTCTTTTGCACTATTGCAAACTATTAAGTGTTGGTGCACGCTAGCACTGATGATGCCACCAAACGGGTGGCGATCAGTGGCAGAACCGCTGCAACGAAGTGATGAGCCGAACGTGAACACGCGAGCAGGTCAGGCCAGTGACATGTGCAGCTACCTCGAACTCGGCGCTCTGCCGACCGCCGTGCCCTGCGCCCGGCTCCACGTCAGGCACCTGCTGTGGGAGTGGGGCTTAAGCGCTCTGGCCGAGGACACCGAACTGCTGACGAGCGAACTGGTAACCAACGCCGTCAAGGCCACGGCGGGACAGCAGCAAGCAGCCATCCGCCTACGCCTGTCGAGCGACCACGCACGCGTCCTCGTCGAAGTCTGGGATGCCGACCCGCAGCCGCCAGCACCCAAAGCCCTCGGCGAAGACGGTACCCCCGACCCCCAGGAAGATGGAGGCCGCGGCCTATTCCTGGTGGTCGCACTGAGTACCCGCTGGGACTGGTACCTCACCCAAGAACCAAGCGGCAAGGTCGTCTGGTGCGAGCTGCGTACAGAGCCGCCCGGACCCTCCGAAGGCGCCCAAGTTGCTCCGCAGGTATTACTGCCCCGGAGGATACCGCGTGAGCAGCAGAAACAGCCGATCGAGGTGATGCACGATCCAGACGTCCTACGCCGGCTTCGGGATCGTCTCCGAGACCCGATCACGACGCAGGACGGTGAACTGGCTGGTTATGCCTTTGTCAAGCCGGATGAGGTAGCCGACCGGGTCAGCCCGTTGCTGGCTCGCCGGATCGCCGCGTGCATCGACGCGGTCCGAGCCGGGACGGTGATCTCGCTGGAAGACGGCTGCCCGGTGATCTGATCACCGGGCAGCTGCGTCACGTTCACCAGGCGATCCTAACGCCACCGGCTGGCGGCCTTCAGGAGATTTGTCCGTGAACACTAACGTTAGTAAGTATTGGCGTTAGTGTCGACGCGGAGGGCCTGCTCTGCGGCGCTGACGGTTCCTGGTCCGGCTGTCCCGGCCCGGGCGGCGCGGCGGATGCCGAGGGTGGTGACGGCTCCGAGAACCGACAGGCCCGCGGCAACAGCCAGGGCCGGGCGGTAGCCGCTGGTGA
>JBAUAY010000646.1:0-1685 GCA_049676235.1 Streptosporangiaceae bacterium | reverse complement strand
GCAACAGCTCGCCGACCAGCAGGGCGTCGCCGTCGTCGTCCTCGACGAGCAGGACCTGGACCTGATCGCCGCGGGCGGGAGAGGCCGCGGTCTCAACTTCAGCGTTACTTGTCATCGGAACCTACATCGGAAGGGCGAGCTGGCAGCATCGGCGGGCTAGCTAGCGTACGGGTACAGACGGCAACAACTACGGAGATACCATCATGCCCGCCCCGGCGCACCCCGCCGGACCGTCTAAACGGCCTGCGGGAAGGTGAACACGCGGTCCGGATCATAGCGGGCCTTGACCTGGGTGAGCCGGGTGTAGTTGGCGCCGTAGTAGGCCTGCCGCCAGTTGGTCAGGGCCGGGTCGACGTAGTTCTGGTAGGCCTGGCCGCTGGCATAAGGGCGCATCGATTGCCAGAACGACTGCTGCCAGGCATGCTGACGGGACACCGCCGCGGCCGCCGATCCCACCGGCCAGGTCGTGGTGTACTGGGCCTGGAAGAGCGCGTTGCGGTGGACGAACGCGGTGGCGCCCGGGGCGACCCGGTTGACCGCGCCGCCGAGCGCGTCGAACGCGATGCCCCCAGACGCGCCGGGCGCGCCGCCGGCCCGCTGGAAGGTCTCCACGCCGGACAGTAGGGTGCCGATCCCTTGGCTGCTCAGCGGCTTGGTGAAGAAGTCGGACTTGGCGTACTCCGAGGCCCGGGAGAGCTGGCCGCCCGGGGTCTGGGTGGGCAGGTGGCACTGGTTCACGGTCAGGCTGGCGCAGCCCGCCTCGACCAGCATCGCGTGCAGCCAGGAGGTGGTCTCCATGAACGGCGAGGACGGAGGCGAGCCGGCGGCCGCGTACAGCTTCTCCAGCTGGGCGGCCGCGGCGCTGATGCTCCCTAGGTAGGTGCCGCCGACTTCGATGGTCGGGACCGAGCCGCCCGGCGCGGCGGCCAGGTGCAGGTTCGACCAGAGCGCGTCCGGGGCGTGCGGCGCCCATGACTGCCAGGCCGAGATCACCCGGGCGGCCTGCGACCACGGCCAGGACAGGAAGAACAGGACGATCTCCCCGGCCGGGTGAGTAGTGAAGGTGAACGAGGTGACCACGCCGAAGTTGCCGCCGCCGCCCCCCCGGCAGGCCCAGAACAGGTCGGCGTTAGTGCTTGCGTTACAGGTCCTGACCTGGCCGTCGGCCGTGACGATCTGCAGGGACTGCACGTTGTCACTGGTCAGTCCGTAGGCGCGGGACACCACCCCGATGCCGCCGCCCAGCGTGAGCCCCGCGATGCCGACCGTCGGGCAGGACCCGCCGGGCACCGCGCGGCCGTGCGCGTCCAGTCCGTTGTAGAAGTCGATCAGGTGCATGCCGGCCCCTACGGTGGCGGTGCTCCCGCTGACATTCACCCCGGCCATCGAGGTCACGTCCACGATCAGGCCGCTGGTCGAGGACCAGCCCGCGTAGCTGTGCCCGCCGCACCGCGCCGCCACCGGGACGCCGAACTTGCGCACGAAGGCCAGGCAGGTCGCCACGTCGCGGGAGTTGCGGCAGTAGGCGACGCCGGCTGGGTGCAGCGAGTCGAAGCGCGGGTCGAAGAGCCGCTTCGACACGGTGTAAGCCGCGTCGCCCGGACGGACCAGCTGCCCGGACAGGTCATGGCCGAGGGCCGTCCAGTCGGCGGGGGTGGGCGATCCGCCGGACTGGGGGGTGGCGG
>JBAUAY010000645.1:0-2884 GCA_049676235.1 Streptosporangiaceae bacterium | reverse complement strand
ACCTGCTCCCGCGCCGCCTCGAGCAGGGCGGCGGCGTGCTGGCGCTCGAACGCGAGCGTCGCGCCCTCCGGGTCGTGCTCGTCGTCGGTCCCGGCCGAACTAGCCGCCTCGGCCAGCCCAGCGAACTCCCGCTCGAGCGCGGCCACCCGCTGCCGGGCGCGTGCTTGCTCGGTTAGGAGTACCTCATGCGCCGTTGCCATCAGTTACTGGCCTACCCGCCCCTCGATCCGCTCGCGCAGCGGATTGGCGTGGCTGTTGTGCCGGGCGTACTACTGCTCATTCCCGCCATCATCAGCGGTCCGCACGCGATCCGCCACCGGTTTCGGCGCGCGACCGGCCCGCAGCATCCTCGCCAGCTGTTAGGTCACGATCAGCGTGGCCAGACCGCTTGGATCGGCCTGCGTCTTAGATCGCGAGCAGATTCGTATCATATCTCTGTTCGTAGTAGATTGCAAGATTCACATAAAAAATGCTATTATATTCGAATCATCGGATCACATGATCATTAAAAACTAACCGCTGTTCCCGTCCGGAAGGCATGACATGGATACCGAGCCGGCCTCAGGCCCAGCGTGGGATGACGATCCCGCGCCGGACTCTGACTGGGCTGGCCGGTCGACGCCGGACTGGATGGATGAGGCGGAGTGGAAGCGGTACTGCGCTACTGGGGACGAGGACCCGCCAGGTACGGATGAGGAGCTCGATCCGGAGGACGGTTCCGCGGCGGAGATGCCGCTTGAGGTGATCACCGCTCAGGCGCGGGTCGACGCGGCGGAACATACGGCGCTGATGGCCCGGTTGATCGCGGCGGGTCTTGACGGGTACGCGCACTACCGTGGGGCACCTCCGGTCCCGGGTGTGTTCAGTGGCCCGGCAGCCGGGTTCGGGCAAGGCATGAGCCTGGACGCCGCGGTACCGTGCAGCACGTTGTCCGGGATGGCCGATGAAGCCTCGGGCGAGGACCGGACGTTCGCCGACGTGACCGATGACCAGCTGATGGGGCTGATGGGAACCCGGCAGCGGCTGCAGGCCCGCCAGGCGTGGGAACTGTTGATGACGGTGGCGGAGTTCATCCGGCGCCGGCCCGGGCCGGGCTGCGCGCTGGAGGGACCGGCGCGGATGCCTCGGGTGTGGCACGAGCACGCGTGCAGCGAGCTGACCGCGGAGCTGCACATCACCAGGCACGCTGGCGACGATCTACTGGACCTGGCGCACGACCTGACGGTCAAGCTGCCCGGCACGGCGGCGGCGCTGCGGGACGGGATCATCGACGCGGATAAGGCGCACATCATCGCGCTGCGCTGCTCGGTGCTGACCCCGGACGAGGCGCGGGCCGCCGAGGCGATCTTGTTCGCCCATCCCGACATGGACGAGATGACCTGGGGGATGATCCGGGACCGGATCGCCCGCGCGGTGATCGAGGTCAACCCCGAGGCCACGATCCAGCGGCGGAAACAGGCCGCCAGAGAGCGGCGCGTCGAGGTGGTCCCGGAGGATTCGGGCAACGCGATGATCGCGGGGCGGGAACTGCCGCCGGCGGCAGTGCTGGCCGCGAGCCAGATGCTGACCGCGCGGGCCCGCCAGCTCCGCAAGGCCGGGATCGCCGGCGGAATGGACGAACTGCGGGTCCAGGCCTACCTGGAAAAGCTCGGCGTACTCGATCCCCTGGCGGACGTCGGCGGCCGCCCGGGCACCGACGGCAGCCCCGATGACGGCAATGCCGACGGTGGCGGAGGGAACGGCGGGCCTGGTCCGGGCGGAACCCACCCCGGTCACCCCGGCCCGGCCGGTGGCCTCGGCGCGCGGCCAGGAGAGGTGCCGGCCGGGTTCGCTGCCCGGACCAACCTGACCCTCCCGCTGGCCACCCTGCTGGACCTGGCCGAACGGCCCGGAATCATGCCTGGGGTCGGCGCCATCGACCCGCTGCTGGTCCGGGACCTGGCCGCCGCGGCCTCCCGTAACCCCCGCTCGACCTGGTGCGTAACCATCACAGACCCCGGCGGCAGGCCCGTCGCCCACGGCTGTGGCCGATCCCCGCCTAAACGGGGACGGCCGGAGCACGCAGGGCACGGAGGGCCGGTCTTCAACTCCGCGGACCGCGGGCCACCCGGGACCGGGACCCTGCGGCTGAACCTGGCCACGTTGGCCCGCACCGCAGACGGTGACACAGACCGAGGCCGGGATCTGGAGTTCATCCTGGAGCCACTGGCCGGGCCGTGCGATCACCGGCACCAGGCCGCGGGCCACGATCCGGGAGCCATGCTCAGTCACCTGACCGGGATCTTGAACGCCTGCTGCACTTTCCCGCCCTGCCGTCGCCCCGCTGCCCAGTCCGACTACGAACATAGCGTGCCGTTCGAGGCGGGCGGCCGGACCTGCCTGTGTGAAGCCGGGCCGGTATGCCGGCATAACCACCGGGACAAGCAGGCTCCCGGCTGGCACCTGGAACAGGCCGGATCCCGCGGCTGGTTCCGCTGGACCACGCCTTCGGGCCGGAGCTACCTCAGCGGTCCCACCCGGTATCCCAGCTGAGGGCGGGGGACTGAGCGCCGCCCGCGGTGACTTGACCTCAGCCGCGGTTGAGGTTGCATGATCCCTGGGTGACCACCGATTCGCAGCAAGACCAGGCCGGAGGCCAGGCCAGGACGGTGCCGGTCGCGACGGCCCGGGCCTTCCGGCTGGCCGAACGGGCCCGGTCTTCGCCTTACTACCCCGCTCTCAGTCACCCGGTGCTCCGCCGCGTCCTCCCCGGCGCGGCCGCCTCCGCGCTGGGCGACGGGATGAGCGCGGTGGCGAGCGCCTGGCTGGCGCTGAAGCTGGCCCCAGCGGACAGCCGCGGGCTATGGGTCGGCGCGGCCGTGGCCGCCTACTCGCTGCCGGGGGC
>JBAUAY010000644.1:0-5889 GCA_049676235.1 Streptosporangiaceae bacterium | reverse complement strand
GCCCGCGCCGCCCTCGGCCTGCCCGACCGGGCGCTGATCGAGGCGCTGGCCCAGGGTATCCGGGTCCAGGTCCAGTTCCAGGATGGCTACCTGCGGCCCGCTGGGCCATCGAAGGTCCTCCAGTCCGTGCCGTCGCTGCCGCCGCGTCTGGTCGCGGGGGTGCGGGCGGTCCTGGCGGACCTCGCGGCGGCACCGTTCAAGGCCCCGGAAGCGGGTCGGCTGCGTGAGCTGGGGCTCGACCCGCGAGCGATCGCTGCCGCCGCGCGGGCCGGCCTGCTGCTGCGGGTGACCGAGCAGATCGTGCTGGCCCCGGGCGCGGAAGCCGAGGCGGCCCGGATACTCGCCAGGCTGCCGCAGCCGTTCACCACCGCCGAGGCCAGGCAGGCACTTGGCACCACCCGGCGGGTCGCGATTCCGCTGCTTGAATACCTGGACCGGGGCGGGATCACCCAGCGCCTCCCCGACGACCGCCGCCGCCTGCGTTAAGGTCCGGCTGGCGTCCCGGTGCGCTCCCATCACTGCTTGGTCCAGCCCCGCGCGGTGCGGGTTAGCTCGCGGAAGCCGGCGGCGGGCAGGAACGCCCGGTAGTCGTCGTAGCTGTACCCGCCGGAGTCGGTGCCTTCCAGCCAGGCGTAGTCGAGCAGCCGGCTGACCTGGGCCAGGTCCAGCCAGTCGGCGGCCTGCCCGAGCAGCCAGGACCCGACGCCGCGGCGGCGGTAGGCCGGCTCGACGTGCAGGTTGCCGACATCGGCCCAGCCGCCGTGCCGGGACAGCCGTTCTCCTTCCTCCAGGGTCTCAACCTCGATGTAGCCGATTACCTCATGGCCGAGCACGGCGGACAAGCGGCAGCCGTTGATGCCGACTGAGCGGCGCACTTCCAGGTCAGGGACCGGCGGCCCAGCCGGCCTGGGCAGGTCCTCTACCCGGGCCAGGTACACGATCTCGGTGTGCCCGGTGTGGGCGAACCCGGCCCGCTGGTAGAGCGCGGCAATGTGCGGCCACTGGTCGGGCACCCCGTACACGCCGGGCACGGGCAGCTCTCCGCCCGCGTGCTGGCGGGTGACGCCCCAGATACCGAACTGGACGGTGCACGCGGTCATCAGCGCTTCGGCCGCCCCGGCCGCATCGGGCCAATAGGGATTGCCGGCCGGAGCCTGGGGCCAGCAGAGCAGCCAGCGGATCTCTCCGACGTCGCGGGCGTCCCGCCCGGCCCGCTCGTCGGGGAAGTACCTGAGCAGGTGCGCGGCCGCGACGACCCGGTCGCGCTGTTCGGCCACCAGGGTGATGCGGTCGCTCACCCAGGGATCTTCGACGAACTCCCCGGGCTGGCGTCCGAGTGAGCCCAGGACGGAATTCACCGAGACGCTCATGCCGGGCACAACGGCCTCGGCGTGGGCGTTGACGAGCCGGGTGAGCTGGTCGCGATCGTCGCGGCGGAACGGCCGCACCTGGACAGATGACATGACGGGCCTCCTCGGGCATGCTGAAACGCGAGATAATGGAGGCCGCTACCCGTGCGGTACAAGCGGATGGTATCAACCACGCCCGGCTGGGAGTTGCCGTGACCCTGGAGATCCTGCAGGTGCCGGGCTGTCCCGGCGCGGACTTGCTGGAAGACCGGCTGGCTGGGCTATTGACGGGCCGCCCCAGGGTCATCCGGCGGGTCGTTACCAGCCAGGCGGAGGCCGAAGAGCTGGGCATGACCGGCTCGCCCACCCTGCTCGTCAACGGCGCCGACCCGTTTGCCCGGCCGGGCCAGCCGCCGTCGGTCTCGTGCCGCCTCTACCTTGACGAGCACGGCCGCCAGAGCCCCGCTCCGTCACCAGGGCAGCTCCGCGCCGCACTCCGGCGGTGACGGATCAGAGGCTGCGGAACTCGGGGGAGCGGCGCAGGGCGTCGGCCGTGCGGCGGGCGGTGCCGAAGGTGTTGACGATACGGAGAAAAAGGAGGCCGCCGCCGTGGACGCGGAAGACCGAGGCGCCCGGCTGGTCGGCGATCGAGATGTTCGCGTACATGAGCTGGCTCTTCCGCACGGTGACCCGGTGATCGCCGTTGCTCTCCACCTGGTAGCCGGGGCCGAGCCTGCGGCTGAGCACGGCGACGACCTCTCCAGGCATCACGTTCTTGCGCGGCACCCTGACCTTCGGCATGGCCCCAAGGGTAATGCCGACAGCCAGGCGGCAGTGTCGGGCGGCAGGCTGCCCTCAGTGACAGGCCCGCTGGCCAGCAGGATCTCGCGGTGAGCCGGAAGCGGAACCGGGGCCGCGCCGAGGTTGGCGGCGAGGATGAACCCTGGTTCGCGGGCGAAGCAGAGCAGTCCTTCGGCGTCGAGCCAGCGCAGCGTGCCGCGGCCCAGGGCGGGATGGTCGCGGCGCAACCGCAGAGCCGTCCGGTACATGCTCAGGAAGGAGCGCTGGTCAGCGAGCTGCGACTCGACGCTGTACCGGCCCCAATCCGGCGGCTGGGGCAGCCAGGGTTCGGCGGGGCACGCAGCACGGTCCGTTAGGGCAGTGCTAGTCCGGGGGGACACTCCGCCCCCTGGGGACGCCCCCGACCCCGGTGGCCCGGAACCCCCCGAGAAGCCGAGACCTCTGCCGGTGCGGGTCCAGGGGATGGGCACGCGGCAGCCGTCGCGGCCGGGAACCTGGCCTGCGCTGCGGCGGAACCTGGGATCTTGACGCGCAGTGTCCGGGATGTCCGTGACCTCGGGAAGGCCCAGTTCCTCGCCCTGGTAGATGTAGGCCGACCCGGGCAGGGCGAGCAGCAGCAGGGCGGCCGCCCGCGCCCGCCGGGCGCCCGCCTCAGCGTTCTGGTCGCCCAGGGCGATGAGCCGGGCGACGGTCTGCGGCGTGAACCCCTCGTCCAGCCGGTAGCGGCTCGCCGGGCGGGCCACGTCGTGGTTGCCGATCACCCACGGGGCCCGGGATCCGCCGGTCAGGGCGAGCGCCGAGTCGATCGCGTCGCGGAATCCGCTGGCCTGCCAGCCCGCCAGGATCAGCTGGAAGTTGAAGACCTGCGGCAGGCCGCCCGGCGCGAGATAGGGCTTCAGGGTGTCCGGCACGTCGTACCAGACCTCGCCGACGGCGGTCCGCGATCCGGGGTAGCCACCGGTCGGGTAGGAATCCAGGATGGCCCGCCAGGACCGGTAAAGCGGCTGCAGTTCAGGCCGGTGCCGGTACGCCGACGGCGCGGTCAGCGGGTGCCGGCCCACCACGTCAGGCAGGTCCGGATCCTTGAACAGGCCATGGGCCACGTCCACCCGCAGGCCGGCTACGCCGCGATCCAGCCAGAACCTGATCACGTCCTCGAACAGGGCGGGAACCTCCGGGTTACGCCAGTCCCAGTCCGGCTGGCCGGTGTCGAACAGGTGCAGGTACCACTGCCCAGCCCCGTACTGCCGGCCATCGGTCTCGGTCACCCGGGTCCAGGCGGAACCGCCGAACTGCGAGATCCAGTTGTTCGGCGGCAGTTCGCCGCCGGTCCCGCGCCCGTCGCGGAAGATGAACCGGGCCCGCTCCGGGCTGCCGGGGCCCGCGGCCAGCGCGGCGCGGAACAGCGGATGCGCACTGGAGCAGTGGTTCGGCACCAGGTCGACGATGACCCGGATCTGGTACGCGGCGGCGTCCTTGACCAGATGGTCGAAGTCGGTCATGGTCCCGAGCAGCGGGTCCACGGCGCAGTAGTCGCTGACGTCGTATCCGCCGTCGGCCAGCGGGGACGGGTAGAAGGGGGTCAGCCAGACGGCGTCCACGCCGAGGTCGGCCAGGTACCCCAAGCGGGACCGCAATCCCGGCAGGTCGCCCACGCCGTCACCGTCCGCGTCGGCGAAGCTGCGCGGGTACACCTGGTAGACGACCGCGTCCTCCCACCACACGTGCCCGCCGTCGTTCACGCATCTCCCTTGTCCCGCACGTACCGGCCTGAGGTCAAGCCTACGATGCGATATCGCCCGGGCGCTCGGTGCGTTCCGGGACGCCGTCGGCTGAGAACATCGGGGAGGTCACGCTGTTCCCCCGGGACCTGCACCACCTGACGCCGTGAATCCGGTGGCCGGGTTGCCCGGGCCAGGCGGACGGCGGCAGCAGTAGAGTCGACGCGGAGGCGTCTGGGTGCCTGGTGGTCCCCCCGGTCTTCAAAACCGGTGGACGGCGCGCTGCGTCGTCGGCGGGTTCGATTCCCGTCCGCCTCCGCCACCTGCGGCCGGGGGCAGGACGAAGCCGGGCAGCGCTTCGTGCTGCCCGGCTCCTGTTCCTCCTAGTTGATGTTGCCGTCGTTCGGGTTGTCGCCCGCGTTGTTGCCCGCGGCGTCCGTCCAGTGCTCGGGCACCAGGTGGCCGCCGACCCGGACCAGGGCGTGGTAGCTCCAGGTCCAGGTGCTGTTGTTGATGCCAGCGCCGCCGAAGGTGGTGCCGGCCGGGAAGGCGATCTCATACCAGGCGCTGGTCGAGTCGGCGTCGCCGTTGATGGCGGCCGGGACAGCCAGGTTGCCGTGTCGGTCCAGGGCGGGCAGCGAGTTCGCGGTGAAGCTGAAGCTCGCGTAGCCGTTTATCGGGCCGCTGGCCTTGTTGGTGATCAGCTCACCCGCGTAGCTGCCGGACTGGTTCGGGGTGTCGTCGCCGAGGACGGCGTGGAACAGGCCGGCGTCATGGATGGTCGCGGTGTAGGTGTAGGTCCCGCCGCTCTCGCTGACCAGCTTGATGGTCAGGTACCGGTTCATGTCATCCAGCGCAAAGTTGCCGTTGTTGGCGGAGCCGTTGCCGCCGTCGTCCCGGTTAGTGAGATGGGTGACCGCGCTGGCCTGATGGAATGCGGGCGTGGTGGCCGCCATGGTGATGGTGGGCAGGGTGCTGGCGCTGGCCGAGGCGGCCAGGGCCGCGCCGAGGCCGCCGAGCAGGCCCAGGCTGAGGACCGGCACGGCGATCCTGGTGAGCAGAGACTTGGTGTCCATCAGTGAACACCGTCCTTCCTTTAGGAAGGGTCCGGGACTGTCCCGGGCCCGCGCCCCGCACGACCCTCTAGTGTGGTGGTCGCTGCAGTGACTGATAGTTATGTCAACGGCGAGAGCAAATGTTTTAGTGCGGCAATCCGCCCACACTCGGCGGTATCTGGTGGGCAGAGTGCACAACAGGCCGGTAGAACGGCGGTCGTGGCCGATGCCGGGGAGCCGCTGTCACCGCAGGCCGCGGACCTGGTCCGCCGGGTGGCGCGGGTGTTCCTGGACGAGCCCGCCGACCTGATGGCTGAGGTACACGCGGCCGTCTCGGCCGCGGCCGATGAGCCGCTGCGCAGCGAGCCGACGCTGGCCGCCGAGGTCGCCGCGAGCACCCGGGCGAACGTGCTGCACCTGGCCGCCAGCATGCTGAAGGACCCCGGCGGGCGGGTCCCGGCCAACCTGTCCCCCGAGGTGCTCGGCATCGCCCGCGAAGCGTTCCGCCGCGGGATCGAGCAGGCCGTGTACACGACCTACCACTCCGGGCAGAACATCGTCTGGGCGTACTGGATGCGCACCGCGTTCTCGCTGTCATCAGATCCGGCGGTGCTGCGCCAGGCGCTGCAGGCCGGCTCCCGGTCGCTGGCCGGCTTCGTCGATGACATGGTGGCGGCGCTGTCCGAGCAACTGCGACGCGAGCGCGCGGACCTGGCCCGCAGTAGCCACGCGCGCAGGTTCGAGGTGGTGAGCCTCATCTTGGAAAGCGCCCCCATCACCCCCGGGCGGGCCGGCACCGGGCTGGGCTACGACCTGCGCCGCCGGCATACCGCCGCCGTCTTGTGGACCGACCCCCGCCGTCCGGACCAGGCCGCGCTCGCCGCCGCTGCCGAGGCCCTCGGCCCCGCGACCCGCGCCCGGCAGGTGCTGACGGTGATCGCCAGCTCCTCATCGGTGTGGGCC
>JBAUAY010000643.1:0-6173 GCA_049676235.1 Streptosporangiaceae bacterium | reverse complement strand
CCGATGTACTTCATGATCGGCAGCTACGGGGTCGGCAAGCGGCAGTACGCGGCGGTCAAGTTCCTGCTCTACAGCCTGCTCGGCGGGCTGCTCATGCTGGTCGCGATCATCGCGCTGTACGTGTACTCGACGGAAAGCGCCGCGACCGGGCACCACGGCACGTTCCTATTCAACGTGCTGATCCACGTGACGCTGAGCCCGACCGTGCAGAAGTGGCTGTTCCTCGGGTTCTTCATCGCGTTCGCGATCAAGGCGCCGCTGTGGCCGTTCCACACCTGGCTGCCCGACGCCGCCGCGGCGTCGCCGCCCGGCGCGGCGGTACTGCTGGTCGGCGTGCTGGACAAGGTGGGCACGTTCGGGATGCTGCGGTACTGCTGGGAGCTGTTCCCGGCCGGCGCGAAGTACTTCACGCCGCTGGTCATCACGCTGGCCGTGATCGGGATCTTGTACGGGGCCATCGTCGCGATCGGTCAGCAGTCCATGAAGCGGCTGATCGCCTACACATCGATCTCGCACTTCGGCTTCATCGCGCTCGGCGTCTTCGCGATGACCAGCCAGGGCGTGTCCGGCGCGACGTTCTACATGGTCAACCACGGGTTCGCCACTGGCGCGCTGTTCATCTTGGCCGGGTTCCTGATCGTCAGGCGGGGCACCGACCGGATCGCGGACTTCGGCGGCGTGCAGAAGGTCGCCCCGCTGCTCGCCGGGCTGTTCTTGATCTCTGGCCTGGCCGGGCTCTCGCTGCCCGGTCTTTCCACCTTCATCAGCGAGTTCCTCGTCCTGGTCGGGACCTTCTCCCGGTACAAGCTGCCCGCCATCATCGCCACCTCCGCGATCATCCTGGCCGCGATCTACATCTTGTGGATGTACCAGCGGACAATGACCGGGCCGGTCCGCGACGAGGTGGCCGGGATGAAGGACCTGCGACTGAGGGAACTGCTCGCGGTCGCGCCGCTGGTCGTGCTGCTCATCGGGGCCGGGGTTTATCCCAAGCCGGTGCTCGACATCATCAACCCGGCGGTACAGGTGACGATGACGCAGGTGCACGAGACTAATCCGGTGCCCGCCCATCCCGCGGCCGGTTTTACGACGACCGCAGCGCAGAAGGGAATCGCACCGTGATCCGGGTCCTCGCCGATTCGACGACCGGCGTCATCGGCGCGCCGCACATCGAGTACGGGCAGCTATCACCAATGCTGGTCGTCTTCATCGCGGCGGTGGTCGGCGTCCTGGTCGAGGCGTTCGCGCCGCGTTCGGTGCGCCGCGCCGTCCATCTGGTGCTCGCGCTGGGCGCGCTGACCGCCGCGTTCATCCTGACCATCGTGGTGGCCTCGAATAACACCATCTTCGCCGACGGCAGCCCGGGTCACCTCGCCGCGATGGGCGCGGTCGGGGTCGACCGTCCCACCCTGTTCATCCAGGGCACCATCGTGGTGCTCGCCTTCGTGAGCCTGCTGCTCATCGGCGACACGAGCAACAGCCCGTTCGCCGCGCAGGCAGCCGCGACGCCCGGCAGCCCGGAAGAACGCGAGAGCCTGGCCGCCGGGATCATGCACACCGAGATCTTCCCGCTGACGATGTTCGCGGTCGGCGGGATGATGCTCTTCCCGGCCTCGGATGACCTGCTGACCATGTTCATCGCGCTCGAGGTGCTGTCGCTGCCGCTGTACCTGCTGTGTGGTCTGGCCCGCCAGCGCCGGCTGATCTCGCACGAGGCGGCCATGAAGTACTTCCTGCTCGGCGCGTTCTCCTCGGCCTTCTTCCTGTTCGGCATCGCCATGCTCTATGGCTTCTCGGGCTCGGTGTCGCTGGCGGCCATCGCGTCCGCGGCGTCCAGCAACACCGCCAACCTGACGCTGCTGTTCGCCGGGATCGCGCTGGTCGGCGTCGGGTTGCTGTTCAAGATCGGCGCGGTGCCCTTCCAGGGTTGGAAGCCTGACGTCTACCAGGGCGCGCCGACGCCTATCACCGCGCTGATGGCGTCCTGCGTGGTGGTGTCGGCCTTCGGCGCGCTGCTGCGCGTCTTCTACGTGGCGTTCGGCACCGTGAACTGGTCCTGGCGACCCGCGTTCTGGGTGGTCGCCGTCCTCACCATGGTGGTCGGCGCCGTCATCGCCATCACCCAGACCGACGTCAAGCGGCTGCTCGCCTACTCCTCCATCGCGCACGCCGGGTTCGTCCTGACCGCGGTCATCGCGACCAGCGTCGCAGGCCTGTCGAGTAGCCTGTTCTACCTGGCCACCTATGGTCTCACCACGGTGGGCGCGTTCGCGGTCATCACCCTGGTGCGCGACCCCGGCGGCGAGGCCGGGCACCTGTCCCGGTGGGCGGGCCTGGGCCGCAGGTCGCCGCTGGTGGCGGGTGTCTTCGCGCTGTTCCTGCTGGCTTTCGCGGGCATACCGCTGACCAGCGGATTCGTCGGGAAGTTCGCCGTCTTCCAGGCCGCGATCGCGTCGGGCGAGACGGCGCTGGTGATCGTCGGCGTGCTGGCCAGCGCGATCGCGGCGTTCTTCTACGTCCGGGTGATCGTGCTGATGTTCTTCAGCGACCCGGTCCCCGACGGACCGGAAGTGGTGGTGCCGAGCGTTTTCACCGGCACCGCGGTCGCGGTCGGCGCCGCGGCGACCCTGGTGTTCGGCATCGTGCCGGAACCGCTCCTGAGCCTGGCCAGCCACGCAGCGAATCAGTTGTTCGTTGCCTAAAATGCCGGCCGGATCGGCTACGCGGCGCCGGGCCCTGGTTGGTCCAGCGCGGAACGGGCATACTCGGAAGTTCGAGGCGTTCGCGCGTGCCGATGACGTGGAGAGCATGTGATCACCGCAGTTCCCGTGGATTTCCCGGACTCCGCCCTCGCGGCGCTGGTGCTTGAGGACCTGATCAGGGTCGAGGAGTCGCTGGCCGAGACGGCGCACCCAGACGACGAGTTGGTGACCGAGGCCTCCGGGCACCTCATCGCGGCCGGGGGCAAGCGCTTCCGCGCCATGCTCGTGCTGCTGGCCGCGCAGTTCGGTGATCCGAAGGACCCGCGGGTCATCCGGGCCGCGGTCGCGATCGAACTCACCCACCTGGCCACGCTGTTCCACGACGACGTCATGGACGAGGCCCTGGTCCGCCGCGGCCACCCGTCGGTCAACGCCCGGTGGAATAACTCGGTGGCCATCTTGACCGGGGACTTCCTCTTCGCCCAGGCCTCCCAGATTCTCGCCGAACTCGGCCCGGAAGCCGTCATGATCCAGGCCGAGACGTTCAGCCGGCTGGTCACCGGGCAGATGGCCGAAACCATCGGCCCGCGACCCGGTCAAGATCCGCTGGACTTCTACATGCACGTCATCACGGAGAAGACGGGATCGCTGATCGCCACGTCCGGCCGCTTCGGCGCCCTGTTCTCTGGTGCTCCGGGACAGGTCGCCGACCGGATCGCGGCGGCCTGCGAGCAGATCGGCGTGGCGTGGCAGCTTTCCGATGACGTGATCGACATCGCGAGCAACTCCGCGCAGTCAGGCAAGACGCCGGGAACCGACCTGCGCCAGGGCGTGCGGACCCTGCCGGTGCTCTACGCGCTGCGCTCGCCGGTGCAGTCCTCGGCGGACCGGCGGCTGCGCTGGCTGCTCGACGAGGCGGACCTGACCGACGAGGCCCTGCTCAACGAGGCGCTCACGTTGCTGCGCGGCCATCACGCGATGAAGGAGTCCCGCGCTGACGTGCTGCACTGGGTGCATGAGGCCAGGGCCGAGATCAAGGAGCTGCCCGACGTGCCGGCCCGGGGCGCCTTCCTGGCGCTGTGTGACTTCGTGGAGAAGCGGACCGGCTGATCCCGCCGCGGGGCCTTTGTCTGCAGTTCCGGGTGTTATGGCACCCAGAACTGCAGACAAATCCAGCGTCAGCTGCCATCGCAGTGAACCGACACCGACTGACCGCTACGTCGCGTCATAGCACGAACGGCGGGCCGTGCTAGGTTGCGATGACAATGAGCGGAGCATGGTCGCAGGACAGCCGCCGACCGCCCGCGCCGCGGGCCGACGGGGAGCGGACCCGCGACGCGATCTTGCGCGCCGCCGCGTCGCTGGCCACTGTCGACGGGCTGGACGCGCTGTCCATCGGTAACCTGGCCGCTTCGCTCGGCATGAGCAAGAGCGGCCTGCACGCGCACTTCGGTTCCAAGCAGGAACTCCAGCTGGCGACCGTGGCCGAGGCAGCCAGGATCTTCGATGCGGAGGTCGTCCAGCCTGCGCTGGCGGCTCCGGCCGGTCTCGGCCAGCTGGCCGGGGTGTGCGAGGCGTTCTTCGAGCACCTGGAGCGCCACACGTTCCCCGGAGGGTGTTTCATCGCCGACGCGGCCCTGGAGATGGACACCCGCCCGGGGCCGGTCAAAGACCTGATCGCATCGTTTCAGTCCCAGTTCGGCGACCTGATCCGCGGCTTCGCGGCGACCGCTCTGGCCAGGAACGAACTGTCGGCAGGTGAGGACCCTGACCGGCTGGCCTTCGAGCTGAACGGCATCATGCTGGCCGCCGACACCAACTTCGTCCTGCACGACGACCCCGCCGTGCTCGACCTCGCCCGCCAGATCGTGCACCAGCGGCTCGGGGTCAGCGGGGTCAGCCCCGGCCTAACTCGGTTAGCCGACTTCCCAGGTGTCGTTGCCCGCCAGCAGCGCGGCCAGGTCACCGGGTCCGCTCCGGCTGCGGGCGGCGTCGATCTGCTCCGCCATCAGCTGGTCGTAGCTCGGCTGCTCCACCTGGCGGAAGACCCCGACCGGGGTGTGCCGGAAGTCCGCCGTGTCCAGCCGGGAAAGCGCGAACGCGTAGGACGGGTCGGCCCGGTGCGCGTCGTGCGTGATGAGCGTGTCGGGGTCGGCCGCGGTCACCTCGACCGCCTCGAGCTCGCCGTGCCTGCCGAAACGCAGGCCTTTCGGTTCCGCCCCGAACCGGATCGGCTCTCCGTGCTCAAGCTTGATCAGCCGTTCGCCGGACGCGCTGGTCTCCTTGAGCGGGGCGAACGCGTCGTCGTTGAAGATGGGGCAGTTCTGGTAGATCTCGATGAACGCGGCGCCCTGATGGTCGGCGGCGGCGCGCAGCACCGAGGTCAAGTGCCTGCGGTCGGAGTCGATCGTCCTGGCCACGAAGCTCGCGTCCGCGCCCAGCGCCAGCGACACCGGGTTGAACGGGTGGTCCAGCGAACCGAACGGTGTCGACTTGGTGACCTTGCCCCGCTCGGAGGTCGGCGAGTACTGGCCCTTGGTCAGCCCGTAGATCCTGTTGTTGAACAGCAGGATCTTGATGTTGACGTTGCGCCGCAGCGCGTGGATCAGGTGGTTGCCGCCGATAGACAGCGCGTCACCATCACCGGTGATGACCCAGACCGACAGGTCGGGCCGGGACGCAGAGAGCCCGGTGGCTATGGCCGGCGCCCGGCCGTGGATGGAATGCATCCCGTAACTGTTCACGTAGTACGGCAGCCGCGAGGCGCAGCCGATCCCCGAGATGACGACGATGTTCTCCCGGGGCACCTCGAGTTCGGGCAGGAACGCCTGGAAGGCGGCCAGGATGGCGTAGTCCCCGCAGCCCGGGCACCAGCGCACCTCTTGGTCAGATTTAAAATCTTTGGTCGCCGAACGGGTGGCGGCTCGCGGCACCAGGGTCAGCGAAGCCAGCCTGTGCCCGTTGCCGTCGGCACCGCCAGCCGCGCCGTGACCGTTCGTCTCAGGCATGCCCGATCACATCCTCTATGACACCAGCGAGCTCAGCTGCCTTGAAGGGCAGGCCGCGGACCTGGTTGTACGAGATCACGTCGACCAGGAACCGGCCGCGCAGCAGCAGTGCGAGCTGGCCCAGGTTGATTTCCGGCACCAGCACCCGGTCGTAACGGCGGAGCACGTCCGCCAGGTTCGACGGGAACGGGTTGAGGTGCCGCAGGTGAGCCTGGGCGACGCTGTGCCCGGCGTTCCGCACCCGTCGTACTGCGGCGCCGATCGAGCCGAAGGTGGATCCCCAGCCCAGCACCAGGACGCGGGCGGCGCCGTCCGGGTCGTCGACCTCGACCGGCGGTATGTCCGCCGCGATCCCGTCGATCTTGGCCTGGCGCAGCCGGACCATGCGGTCGTGGTTGTCGGGGTCATAGGAGATCGTCCCGGTGATGTCGGCCTTCTCGATGCCGCCGATCCGGTGCTCCAG
>JBAUAY010000642.1:0-3407 GCA_049676235.1 Streptosporangiaceae bacterium | reverse complement strand
GACCCGGGCACCGCGCCCACGGCAAACCGGGCGCCGGGGGCGATCCCGGCCCCCGCGGCCGCCTCCGCCGCCACGGCGGCGCACCTCTCGTGGGCCGCGAACGCCGCGGCGCCGCTGTCGCTCAGGATGTAGGCCACCTCGGGCGCGGTCAGGTGCCAGTTCACCGGCACCACGTACAGCCCGGTCTGCATGGCCGCGAAGAAGAGCGCGAGCGCCTCGGTGCTGTTGGGCAGCATCCCGGCCACGGTGGCACCCGGCCGGAGCCCGAGCGCCTGCAGGCCCCGCCCGTACTGGTCGGCCAGCGCGGCGAGCTCCGCGTAGCTGACGGGCCGCCCGTTCGGCTCGATGACCGCGGTCCGGTCCGGAGTGGCCTCGGCGATGGCCCACAAGCCCATGTCAGTCACGCGCCTAATCTAGAACACGTTCTAGGCGTGGACAAGGCGACCGCCGCGACGGCTGTCCGCTAACTAGAACACGTTCTATAGTTGGCACGTGAGTCATCCCCCTGCGCCGCTGCGGGCGCCGCTGGAGATCGAGTTCGACTACACGCGTTCGCTCGGGCCGGTGCTGAGCCAGTTCATGACCGCCCTGGCGGACCGGCGCATCCTGGGCGCCCGCGGTGCCGACGGCCGGGTGCACGCGCCGCCGTTCGAGTACGACCCGGTGAGCTCCGCCCCGCCCGGGGAACTGGTGGCGGTGGGGCCGGAGGGCACCGTGGTCAGCTGGTCCTGGATGCCGGAGCCGCTCGAGGGCCAGCCGCTGACCGAACCGTTCGCCTGGGCGCTGATCCGGCTGGACGGCGCGGACACGATGATGCTGCACGCCGTGGACGCGGGGTCGGCCGCGGCCATGCGGACCGGCCTGCGGGTCCGGCCCCGGTGGGCCGCGAGCCGGACCGGCAGCATCCGCGACATCGCCTGCTTCGAGCCGGCCGACGGGCCTGCGGGTGAGGCGGCCGGGCCGGACGGGACGAGCCAGGTCTCGGCCGGGATGACGATCACGCCGGTGCGGCTGCACTACACGCACACCGCCTCGCCCGGGGAAAGCGCCTACCTGCGCGGGCTGGCCGAGGGACGGCTGCTCGGGCAGCGGTGCGGCGTGTGCGGGCAGGTGTACGTACCGCCGCGGGGCACGTGCCCGGCCGACGGGGTCCCCACCCATGATGAGGTGGAACTGCCGGATCGCGGGACCGTCACCTCGTTCTGCATAGTGAACGTGGGATACCCGGGTCAGCGGGTCACTCCCCCGTACGTGGCTGCGGCCGTTCTCCTGGACGGGGCCGACATCGCGTTCCAGCACCTCATCCTGGACTGCGACCCTAGCGACGTGCGGATGGGCATGCGGGTGCGAGCCGTGTGGAGCGACTCGGGGAGCATCAGCCACTTCGCGCCGACCGGCGAGCCTGATGCGCCGTACGAGACCTATGCGAGGCACCTGTGACCGAGGTTGCCGTCGTGGGTTTCGCGCAGTCGCCGTGCGGCGTCCGCGAGGACGCCACCACCAGCGGGGTGGAGATGCTGGTGCCGATCTTCGCGGAGGTGTTCGGCGGCACCGGGCTGACCAAGGCCGACATCGGCTTCTGGTGCTCGGGATCCTGCGATTACCTGGCCGGGCGGGCGTTCTCCTTCGTGTCGGCGGTCGACGCGATCGGGGCGGTCCCGCCGGCCATGGAGTCGCACGTGGAGATGGACGGCGCGTGGGCGTTGTACGAGGCCTGGGTGAAGATCCTCACCGGCGAGGCGGAGATCGCGCTGGCCTACGGGTTCGGCAAGTCCTCCGGCGCGGAGCTGCGGCGCGTGCTGGCCCTGCAACTCGATCCGTACCTGGTCGCCCCGCTGTGGCCGGACTCGGTCTCGGTCGCGGCCCTGCAGGCGCGGCTCGGTATCGAGGCCGGACGGTGGACCGAGAAGGACATGGCCGAGGTGGCCGCGCGCAGCCGGGCGGCGGCGCTGGCCAACCCGCGGGCCCAGGTGTCCGGGGAGGTCGCGGTCTCCGAGTTGCTGGGACGCCCGTACGTGGCCGAACCGCTGCGGGCACACGACTGCGCTCCGGTTGGCGACGGGGCCGCGGTGGTGATCATCGCGTCCGCGGAGCGGGCCCGGGACCTGTGCGCGCGGCCGGCCTGGATCACCGGGTTCGCGCACCGGATCGACTCGGGATCGCTAGGCGCACGGGACCTGCTGGCCGTGCCGTCGGCGGCCGCCGCCGCCCGCGCGGCCGGAGTCGAGGTAGCCCCCGTTGAAGTAGCAGAGTTGCACGCGCCGTTCACCCACCAGGAGATCCTGCTGCGCGAGGCGCTGGGGCTCGGTGACGGCGTGACCGTCAATCCCTCAGGCGGCGCGCTGTGCGGCAACCCGATGTTCGCCGCCGGGCTGGCGCGGATCGGCATGGCGGCGCAGGCGATCATGTCCGGCCAGGCAGGCCGGGCGCTCGGCCACGCCACCAGCGGTCCCGCGTTGCAGCAGAACCTGGCGTGTGTCATGGAGGGCCGATGAAGCAGCTCGCGGCCGTGCTGGGGGTCGGGCAGACCCGGCACCGGTCCAAGCGCACCGACGTGTCGATCGCCGGGCTGTGCCGGGAGGCGGCGGACCGCGCGCTGCTTGACGCGGGCCTAGCGCTGACGGACATCGACGCGGTCGTGGTCGGGAAGGCGCCTGACCTGTTCGAGGGCGTGATGATGCCCGAGCTTTACCTGGCCGATGCCCTCGGCGCGGTCGGCAAGCCGCTGCTGCGGGTGCACACGGCGGGTTCGGTGGGCGGCGCGACCGGCCTCGTCGCGGCCAGCCTGGTCCAGGCGGGCCTGCACAGAAGAGTGCTGGCGGTGGCGTTCGAGAAGCAGTCGGAGTCCAACGCCATGTGGGCGCTGTCGATCGCGCCGCCGTTCAGCCTGCCGGTGGTCGCCGGCGCCGGCGGGTACTTCGCGCCGCACATCCGCGCCTACATCCGGCGCAGCGGCGCGCCGTCGCACATCGGCGCGATGGTCGCGGTCAAGGATCGGCGCAACGGCGCCCTCAACCCGTACGCCCACCTCCAGCAGGCCGACATCACGCTGGAATCGGTGCAGGCCTCCCCCATGCTGTGGGACCCGGTCCGTTACGACGAGACCTGCCCCTCCTCCGACGGGGCGTGCGCGGTGGTTATCGGCGACTCCGATGCGGCCGAGGCGAGCCCGGCCCCGGTGGCCTGGATCCGCGCCACCGCGATGCGCAGCGAGCCGACCATGTTCGCGGGCAAGGACCACGTCAACCCGCAGGCGGGCCGGGACGCCGCGGCGGCGCTATGGCGGCAGGCCGGCATCACCGACCCGCTGGACGAGATCGACGTGGCCGAGATCTACGTCCCGTTCTCCTGGTACGAACCCATGTGGCTGGAGAACCTCGGCTTCGCCGCGCCCGGGGAAGGGTGGC
>JBAUAY010000641.1:0-11865 GCA_049676235.1 Streptosporangiaceae bacterium | reverse complement strand
GGGGGTCTGGGGGGACGGGCAGTCCCCCCAGGAGCAGGGGGGGTCTGGGGGGGATCGTTCCCCCCGAGACAATGGAACCATGATCGATCGGTACACGCTGCCTGAGATGGGGCGGGTCTGGAGCGAGGCGCACAAGTACGAGCTGTGGTGCCGGGTGGAGGTACTCGTCCTGGAGGCGCAGGCCCGGGCGGGCACGGTGCCTGCCGAGAGCGTGCCGCCGGTTCGTTCGGCCCCACCGCCCACTCCCGAGGCGGTAGCCGCGGTGGAGGCCGTCACTGATCACGACGTGATCGCGTTCCTGACCGCGTGGGCCGACAACACCACCCCCCGCTCGGCCGCCGCCTACGTGCACTACGGCATGACCTCTTCCGACCTGCTCGACACCGCGCTCGCGCTCCAGCTCACCGAGGCCACCGACCTGCTGATCGCCAAGGCCACCCGGCTGGTGGCGGCGCTGCGGGACCACGCGCTCAAGCACGCCGGGACGCTGCGGCCCGGCCGCACGCACGGGATCCACGCCGAACCCGACAGCTGGGGGCACCGCGTGGCGGACTTCGCCTTCGCCATGGCGCGCGGCCGGGACCGGCTCGTCCGGGCCAGGGACGCGGTGGCGGTCGGCACGCTGTCCGGCCCGGTCGGCACCTACTCCAACATCGATCCCGCCATCGAGGCCGAGGTCATGCCGGCGCTGGGCCTGCAAGCGGCGCCCGTGGCCACCCAGGTCGTGATGCGGGACGGCATCGCCGAGTGGGTCAGCGCGCTGGCGCTGGCCGCCACCGTCTGCGAGGCGGTCGCGCTGGAGGTACGGCACGGCCAGCGGACCGAGGTACGGGAGCTGACCGAGCCGTTCCGGTCCGGCCAGAAGGGCTCATCGTCGATGCCGCACAAGAAGAACCCGATCCGCTCCGAGCGGATCTGCGGCCTGGCCCGGGTGGTCCGCGGCTACGTGACCCCGGTGACCGAAGGCATCCCGCTCTGGCACGAGCGGGATATCTCACACTCGAGCGTGGAACGGGTCGCGCTGCCCGACGCCGCCATCGCCTCCGATTACCTGCTGCACCTGACCATCGGCCTTATCGAGGGGCTGACCGTGGACGCCGCGCGGATGCGCGCGAACCTGGACGCCACCGGCGGCCTGATCTACTCCTCCGCGGTGCTGCTCGACCTGGTCAGCGCGGGGATGAGCCGCGAGGACGCGTACGCCCTGGTGCAGGCCGCGGCCATGGAGACCTGGGATTCCGGCACGCCCTTCCGCCAGACGCTGCGCAAGCAGGCCGCGACACGCGGGCAGAGTCTCCCCGAAGAGGCGCTGGACTCCGCGTTTCGACCGGAACGGTACACACAGCGGCTAGGTCCGGTCTTCGAGCGCCTCTCCCGGCTAAGCTAGCGCCCATGACTCTGGGACCCGAGACGAGTTACCGCGTGCGCGGAGGCGCTCCGCTGCACGGCACGGTTTTCGTGCAGGGCGCCAAGAACGCGGTGCTGAAGATGATCGCCGCGTCACTGCTCACCGGCAACGGCCACACCGTGCTGCGCAACGTTCCGCCGATCGAGGACGTCCGCCGGGCCGTCGAACTGGCCGAGGCGGTCGGCGCGGTCGTCGAGTTCCACGAGCCCGAGCGGACACTGGTCGTCGACGCGTCCCACCTGACCAGCCCGGTGCTGCCGGCCGAGATCGCCCGCCGGTTCCGCAGCTCGGTGCTGTTCGTGCCGGCGCTGCTGCACCGGTTCGGCGAGGCCGTCATCGAGGGTGTCGGCGGCTGCAACCTGGGCAACAGGAACCTGGACTTCCACTACCGCGGCTTCGCCCGGCTCGGCGCCATCGTCGACGAGGGCGAGAGCGTCATCCGGATCAAGGCCAGCAAGCTGCAGGGCGCGCACCTGTACCTCGACACGCCCTCGCACACCGGCACCGAGAACCTGATCATGGCGGCGTCGCTGGCCCCGGGCCGAACCGTCATCGACAACACCGCGCAAGAGCCCGAGGTGCTCGACGTCATCGCGTTCCTGACCAAGATGGGCGCGCGGATCACCGGCGGCGGCACCGGCTTCATCACGGTGCACGGCGTGGACGAGCTGACCGCGGTCGAGCACACCGTGATGGCGGACCGGATCGACGCCGGCGTGTTCGCGATGGCGGCGGCCATCACCGGTGGCGAGCTGAACCTGGTCGGCGTGTCCCTGGACCACTTCGGCGTCGTCCGCTGGAAGCTGGAGCAGATGGGGGTGGAGTTCGCCAGCAACGGCGCGGTGGTCTCGGTCCGGATGGATCGCCCGCTGCGCCCCATCAACGTCATCACCAGCCCGTACCCGGGGTTCGCCACCGACCTGCAGTCGCCGATCATGGCGCTCGCCTGCCTGGCTGAGGGCGCGAGCTACATCCGCGAGACGATCTTCGACGGCCGCTACACCCTGGTCGGCGAGCTGAACAAGATGGGGGCCAAGGTCGAGCTCGACGGCAGCGCCGTCATCGTACACGGCCCCGCTACGTTCAAGGGCGCCGAGGTGGTGGCGCACGACCTGCGCACCGGCATCGCGCTGGTGCTGGCCGGCCTGGCCGCCGAGGGGGAGACCACGGTCACGCCCGGCTACCCGATCGACCGCGGGCACGCCGCCATCGCCCAGCGCTTCAACGCCCTCGGCGCGGACATCACGGCCGTACCTGCGGACGCCTAAAGCCCTCTGCTGAACACCGGGCCGCGCTGGCGCCCGGCCGCAGGAAAACCGCCGGGCGACTGAGCTATTGAAGCGGCTGCGGCCTGTATAGGCGGCTGGCTCTGTGTAAGCGGCTGACTCTGTGTAAAATGCGCTATGCGCGCCAAAGCCAGTCTTGTGGACGAGCTGGCCCGGCGCAGGGGAGGGGCAACATGGAGGGGCTTTTTGGCGTCCGGGTTACGGCAAGACCGGCCCGGGCGCAGGCGTATCTGGCGGGTCAGCTGACGGCGCGCCCGGCGGCCGCCCGGCGGCCGCTCCCCGCGTCGGCCGCTAGACCGTAGCGGCCGCACCGCATGTTCTCTTTTCCCACCGCTACTCGCGTTTCCCCGGCGGCCGCACCCAGCGGCCGGGCCGGGCTGACTGGCCTGTCCGCGACCGAGAGGCGGTAACCCGGGATGAACAGACGAGGACCCCTGATCACGCTGGGCTCCGTGGTGATCTTGGCCGTGATCTTCCTGTGGGCCAACACCGTGGCCGGGAAGTCGGCGACCAGCGCCAGCACCGTGGCCGGGAAGTCGGCGGCCAGCACGGCCGCAGCTCTCCCCGCGACGTCGTCCGCGCCCGCCGCCCCGCTGCATGCTCTGTACGCCGGCCGGAGCAGCGGCGACCAGGTGACCGTGGCGATCGCCGTTAACGGCCGCAAGGCCGCGGCCGACCTGAACTCCGGCCAGGCCAGCGAGGTATCGCTGCAGGGCTCGGTACACGGCAGCCAGGTCACCCTGACCGGCCAGAACGGGGAGGGTCTCACCGCCTCCGTTTCCGGCCCGAATATTTTCGGCACGGTCACCGGGTTCTTGGGGCAGAGCTTCCCGTTCTCCGCCGCCCAGGCCATAGTCGAAGCGGTGTACACCGGCCGGAGCAGCGGCAACCAGGTGACATTGGCCGTCCAAACCGAGGGCGATAAGGCCGCGGCCTACGTATGCAACGGCCGGACCATCGAGGCCTGGCTGCAGGGCTCGGTGAACGGCAACCAGATCAGCCTGACCGGCAATAAGGGCGCGAGCCTCACCGGCTCCCTTTCTGGCCTGGATATGTTCGGTACGGTCACGGCGAACGCCGGGCTGAGCTTCCCGTTCTCGGCCCAACTGTCTCCGCACCCGGCCGGGGTCTTTCAGGCTCGGATCGCGGTCAACGGGCTAGCCACCCGGATCGGCTGGGCGGTGCTGCCCGACGGGACCCAGGTCGGGCTGGCCGTGGCGGGAGCGACCAAGTACCCCGCGCCGACGCTTGACGTGGCCAACGGGAGCTTCACGCTGGGCGGCGTCAGTTTCAAAGCCGCCCCCGTCGCCGGAAACGAGACCGTCGTCAGCCCGTGAGACCCGACGTGGGATACCCGCACAGCGTGTGAAAGGAACTTGCGCGATGACGAGCGAACAGACGGCTGTCCCCCTAGCCCGTGACCAATACGCCAAGCCGCTCGTGGTCGCCCTGGCCAGCGGCTGCGCGGTCGCCGTGGTGCTGGGGGTGTACGCCCGGCTGCACCACCCCACCCACTACGCGCTCGACGTGGCCGGCTTCTCCTCGCCGCTGTACGCCAAGGCCTGGCTGACCACCGTGGCGGCCGTGTTCGCGGTTGTCCAGCTCGTCACCGGCTACCGGATAACCCACGGCGCCGCCGCGGCCTGGATGCCCGTCGTGCACCGCTGGTCGGGCCGGATCGCGATCCTGCTCACCGTGCCGGTCGTCGTCCACTGCATCTACGCGCTGGGCTTCGGAACTTACTCGGCCCGCGTGCTGCTGCACTCGGTGCTCGGCTGCATCTTCTACGGTGCGTTCGTGGCCAAGATGCTCAGCCTGGTCCAGCGTGACAAGATGCCTAGGTGGGTCCTGCCCGTGCTAGGCGGCGTAGTCTTCGTATCGCTGATCGGGCTTTGGGCGACCTCGGCGCTGTGGCTGTTCACCACCAAGGGAGTCCACTCCTGACCGGGTGCCCCCGCCACGAAGAGGGAGCACGATGGAGCAGATGACAACGCACATTGGCATCGAGCCGGGCCGGGGCCTCGTGGGCCGGTTCGGCGACACGGTCATCCTGATCCCGCGCGGCGAGGCTGAGGCTGGCTCGGACGAGGCCGCCCGAGAGCTCCTTGACCTCGCCGCCGCCGTCGCCTCGGACCGCCAGGTGCCAGCCGGCACGATCGCGGCCCGCCTGGCCGCCTGGGTCATCGGCCGGCTACCCGCGGGTGCTCTCGCATTCGGCATCGTGGTCCCGGTCCGCGACGGCGTGGTCATGTTCCTGCGCGGCGCGGTGTGGTGCACGGTCACCGAGGGCGGCTCGACCCGCGAGCTGTCCGGCGAGCAGGCCCTGACCTGGGTCGACCAGATCGTGCCGGGCACGTTCGAGCGGCTGACGATCGGCCTCGCGGCCGGCCGGCCGGTGCGGTCCGACCCGCTGTCGGACCTGCGGGACGGAGTAGTGCCCGGCCAGGGCTTCGTGCTGACCAGGACCGGCAGCATCCCCGGTCAGGAATCGTCCGCGTCTGGGACCGAGGTCGCGTCCGGGACCGAGGTCGAGTCTGGGGCGTCCGGAGCCAAGTCTGGGGAGTTCGCGTGGTCGCAGCCTTCGGACACGGCCTCGCGGGCGTCGTCCAGCCCGCCGACCGCCTCGGCCCCTAAGGCCAAGGATCAGGACTACCAGCCGACCATGCTGGTGCAGACCGGCCCGAACCCCGAGGAGCCCGCCCGGGACCAGCCCGCCCGGCCCGGGTCGGCCGACCCACCCCAGCCGGCCCACCCCACGAAGGCGGTGCCGAGGCCCAGCGCCCCGGCGCCGCCCGCTCACCCGACGATGGCGGCGCAGCCATCGCTGGGCGTGCTGACCTCGGAGGGCGGGCCAGTCATCATCCTGGACCGCGGCTACGTCCTCGGCCGGGAACCGCACCACGACCCCGCGGTGGCCAGCGGCGCCGCCTCGCCAGTCGTGCTACAGGACCCGGACAGCATGATCTCTCGTGTGCACGCCTACATCGTCGTGCAGCACGGTGCCGTGCTGGTCGTTGACGTCGGCTCGGTCCACGGGACCTACATCAGCCCGCCCGGCGCCGACGAGTGGACGCGGATCGGCGCCGAGCCGAGCCCGCTGCCGCCGGGCTGGAGCCTGCGCATCGGCCGGCAGGTCTTCGTCTTCCAGCTCACCGGGCCCGGCGATGACCAGCAGTGAGACCGGCTCCCACCAGCCCGCCTCCGGCGTCGCCAGCGCCATACCCGCCATCCTCGTCTTCGCGCCGGACCGCGCCGGGGAGCGGTCGATGCCCGTGTACGACTGGCTGGTGGTCGGCCGGGAGTGCGCCGGCGTCGACGAGCGGCACCGGCTGCTGATCGAGGATCCGGCCATCTCCCGGGCCCACCTGGAGCTGAGGCTGGACCTCGAGCTCGACCAGGCCTGGCTGACCGACCACAGCACGAACGGGACCCGGCTCAACGGGAAGCGGATCGAACGGTCGGTCCCGGTCCGGATCAAGCCAGGTGACCGGGTCCGCCTGGGCGGCGCGGAACTGCAGTTCCGGTCCTGGCGGTTCGCGGCCGTGGCGGCTTCCATCGCACCCGGCCCGGTCCAGGACCTGAGGACGATCCGGCACATCAACGTCACCGAGATGGTCATGGTGGTCGGCGACATCCTCGGGTTCTCCACGATCGCGGAAACCACCGGCGACCGCGTGCTGCTGGAGAACATCGACCATCTCTACGCCGGGCTGCGGCAGATCCTCGCCCGGCACCACGGCACGCTCAGCAACTACGTCGGCGACGCGTTCTTCGCCACCTGGGAGACAGACGCCGCCGACGGCGCTGCCGCGGATGGTGAGGCTGAGGACCCCGCTCGTTCGGCCCTCGCCTTTACGGTGGAGGCGGCCGAGACGGTACCGTTGATCGCGGCCGACCTGGACCTGCGCGATCCCGGCGGCGGCCCGCTGCGGATGGGCTGGGGCGTCGCCCTCGGGCCCGCGGCGGTGAGCCAGCTGACCGGGATGCTCGTCACCGTGCTCGGCGACGCCACGAACGTGGCCTTCCGGCTCTCCGGCCTGGCCGGCCGAGACGGCCGGCCAGGCGTGCTGGTGACCGACGCCGTCTACCGCGCAACCTCGACGGCCTTCGCCTTCACCCCGGCGTCTACGATCCAGGTCAAGGGCCGCAGCCAGCCGGTCCAGGTGCTAGGCGCCAGCCGGCTGTGAGACCCGGCCCGCGTCCTTCAGCCGCCCCCAGTCACCGCGCCGCAGCTCGGCGAGCTGCGCCGGAGAGATCTCCACGCGGTTCTTGACCGCCGCGGTGACCGCGGCGACGTCCTCGGGATGGTTGCCCAGCACGATGCCGCCCACCGCCCGTCCGTCGGACAGCACCAGCCGCCGGTAGGACGGAACCGCCGGATCCGGGTCCTCGTCGACCACGACCTGATCGCCCGGCTTGGCCGCGGGCCGGCCGATCGAGAACAGGTCGAGGCCGACGCCCTTGAGGATCGTCGCCGGCACCTCCGAGGTGAGCTCGAGGTTGCCGCCGAGCGCGTTGACCGCTGCCGCCTCGCCCTGCTTGGCCGCGATCGGCCACAGCCCGAAGACCTGACCGCCGTGCTCGGCCACGTCCCCGGCCGCGAACACCCCGGGCACGGAAGTCTCCATCCGGTCGTTGACGACGACGCCGCGGTTGACCGTGATACCCGCCTGCCGCGCGAGCTCGACGTTGGGCCGGATCCCGACCGCCGCCAGGAACACGTCGCAGTTCAGCGTCCGGCCGTCCTTCAAGGTGACGCCGCGGATCCGGTCCTCGCCGACCAGCGACTCGGACTCGGCCCGGTAGAGCACCTGCATGCCGATGCGCGCGAAGTGGGCGTCGACGAGCTCGCTGCAGTACTCATCGATCTGGCGGGACAGCAGCCGCCCGCCGCGTTCCAGGACGGTCACCCGCAGCCCGAGTTCGTGCAGCGAATGCGCGGCCTCGAGGCCGAGCAGGCCACCGCCGGCCACCACGGCGTCGCGGCCGCCGTGCTCCTGGGCATAGGCCCGGATCTGCATGGCGTCGGCCGCGCTGCGCAGCACGAAGCTGCCCGGCCGGCCGAACCCCGCCACCGGGGGCGACGCGCTGCTGCTGCCTGTGGCCACGATCAGCCGGTCGTAGGGGAGCGTGTCGCCGGTGGCCAGGAACACCCGCCGGGACGCCGGGTCGATCCGGCTGGCCTGGGTGTTCAGCCAGGCCACGACCTGGTGATCGTCGTACCACTGTTCGGGCAGCAGGTACAGGCCCTGCATCGCCGACCGGCCGTAGACCAGCCGGGAGATGCCCATCCGGTTGTACAGCATGTGCGACTCGCTGCCGACCACGTGGATCTCGCAGTCCGGGTGACCGCGGCGCACGAAGTCGGCCGCGGTCACGCCGGCGATGCCGTTCCCGAGCACCACCACGCTCACGATCGACCGGTCGAAATCGACCGCCCCGCTCGCCCGCGGGTTACCCGGCTCGGGGGTGAGGGATACCGTCACCGGCCCGGACTGGATCCGCGCCGCACACGCCATCCGGGTGTTGTCCGCGAACCCGAGCCGCCGGAGCGTGTTGAGCTCGTCCTCGTCCGGCGGCGACAGGCAGCCGCCGCCGTCGAGCACCGCGACCGGGTCGGCGCCGCACACGCCCATCCGGCAGCCGGCCTCGATGGGCTGGCTTTCCCGTTCGGCCAGGGCCAGCAGGCTCATCCCGATCTGAGCCTGAGCGGGCTTGTCGCTGCCGGTGAACCGGACCTCGGGCCCGCTGGCGGCGGCGGCCTGCTTGGCCACCTTCGCCGCCCGCGGGCTGATCTGGATCACCGGCAGGGCTGGCCGACTGGCCGCATCTTCCTCGTACTGACGTCCCTTGACGTAGGTCCTTGCGATCCAGAACAGGGACAGGACCAGCACGATCGCCCGGATCGGCCACCGCAGCCACGGCACCTGGATGCCGGTGATCGTCGCGAACGAGTCGGACAGGGTGATGCCGCTGAACCAGTAGAAGGTGTTGATCGCGACCGAGGCCCAGATCGCGATCAACACCGTGGTGCTCAGGCCCAGCAGCGCCTGCACCGCGTAGAAGAGCCCGACGCTGCCCACGAAGAACAGGGCCAGCCGCAGGTAAACCTCGGGAAGCGGCATGCCGGGGTGGTTGACGAGGAGGAAGAAACCCAGGACGTACCCCGGCAGGGCGGAGACGAACAGCTTCCTCGGCGCGCTCCAGCTTGGGTCGGGATCGTGCAGGTCCGCCTGGTAGGCGACGCTGGGCCGGAAGTCGTAGCAGTTCTTGGTGCATCCCACGCAGGGCTGGCAGTGGCTGTTGGGGACGTTCGCGAAGGGCGTCTGGCCGTACACGCGCTGCAGTGGCAGCAGTGGGCAGGTGCTGCTGCACCAGCCGCTCTTGCCCTTGAACGCGATTCCCGCGCTGAAGGCGCAGATGATCGTCAGCAACAGCAGCACGCTCAGGCCCGCCCCGTTGGTGTTGAAGAAGGCGATGCGCGTGCTGGTGATCCCGAAGAACAGGACGATCGAGATGAGGGCGCCGTACCGGCGGAGCCAGTCCGGCGGAGTCAACGCCCGGGTAAAGCCGAACACCCGCGGCGCCTGGTTGGAGGCGGCCAGCGGGCAGATGTTGCGCCACAGCCCCGGCGCTGTGAAGAACAGGATCGGGAGCAGGGGCACGATCACCTTGAAGAACCAGAACTGCCCGCCCGCCGGGCGGACGAACAGCGCGACGCACAGCGCCAGGTAGGCCAGCACGCTGGCGATCCGGATCCCCTGCCAGGCCCGCAGCGGGAGCCGCCTGCGCATCTCGGTGTAGGTCGGGAACAGCGGTTGGCCCCGGCGCGGCACCGTGCCGAGCACCTGCGCCCAGAACCTCGACATGCGCGAGGGCGGCCGCGGCACCTCCGGTGCCGCCGGGGGCGGCGGTATGACGAATGCGGCGGCCTGCCCGGCAAGTAGCGTCCTGTGGGCCGCGGCCGGCTCGACCTGGTCCGCCCGGCCGATCATGATGATCTCAGTACTGCCCAGGCGCACGACGGCGCCGGGCTCGAGCACCATGCGGCCGGTGATAGGCATCCCGTTGACCAAGGTTCCGTTCCGGCTGCCGAGGTCGACCACGGACAGCGCGACCGGGCTGGGCACCAGCCTCAGGTGGCGCCGGGACACGCCCTCGTCCGACAGCACCTCGCCGTCGCACTCCCGCCCGACCTCGATCGCCCGGTCCAGGACCACCCGGCGGACTGGCCGCCCCGGCTCCCTGATTTCGATGATCGGCGCCCCGGCCATCAGTTCACCCCCGCCACGGTCGCGCTCCCCTGGACGGCGCGCAGCCGCTGCGCCAGGATCCGGCCAAGGTCGAACAGCAGCCGCCGGGCCAGGTCCGGGCTCGCCGCCGCGAGGGCGTCGAACTCGGACCGCGACATCTCGGCGAGCACCGCGGGCGTCACCGCGCGGACTAGGGCCGAACGACCTCCGCCGTCGAAAAACGACAGTTCCCCGATTACGCTGCCCGCGCCGACTGAGGCGAGCCGCCGGTAACCGCGTCGGCCGCGCTCGGCCAGTACGTCCAGCTGGCCCTCCAGGACGAGATACAGCGACTGGTCACTGGCTCCGGCCGTCACGATCGCGTCGCCCGGGCTAAACCGGCGGTTGCGGGTGTGGGCCAGCAGCGTCTTCCATTCCTCGTCCGAGGCGTCCGCCAGCAATAGACCATCATTACCCGACGAGGCGGGTGATTCGTTTGGGTAGTCGAAAAAAGACACCAGGCACTCCCGACCGTACGATGCCGTACGCCGCTAACCGGCCAACAAATTACGTTTGTCAACGCGTGAGCAGGTCGGGGGCTTTATCTCACGCGAGGCTCTCCTCCGCCGCCTCCCCATTGCCTTCGGGCAGTCAAAGGGGAGAAGGCCTCGCATACCCGGCTCAATCACCGGACACCCGCCCCAACTGGAATCCTCCCCAGGCACATCATAGAATTCGGGCTTGCACACGTAAACAGCTCTTGGGACGAAACGATCATAAAATCCGTTGCGCGGCGGCCGGAAATACGGGCGCCGCCGGACGGTATTTTGTATCCGACGTCCCGTGGCTGATGGCCAGGCGGCAGCCGGCTGCGAGGGGGAGATGACGTGGGGAACCGCGGCCACGGACGTTATGATCGGGCATGCTGGCTTGCGGATCCCTGCCATTCGCGCCCCAGGCCCGGTTCGGTCGTCTGCAGGAAGGGCGGCCCGCCCGATGAACTTTGACCGTGAACTGCTCAGCAGTGCGCTGCCCGCCTATGACATCGGCGAGGAACTTGGCCAGGGCGGCATGGGCGTGGTGGTCTCCGGCCAGCACCGGCAGCTCGGCCGCCGGGTCGCGATCAAGCAACTGCCCGAGGCTTTCGCGGCCGACCCCGGCGTCCGGCGTCGTTTCACGGCCGAGGCCCAGGTCCTGGCATCCCTCGACCATCCGCACGTCGTGCCGGTGTACGACTTTGTCGAACGTGAGGGCATCTGCCTGCTCGTCATGGAGCTACTCCCCGGCGGGACCCTGCGCAGCCGGGCCGCCACGGACGGCTGCACCGCCCCGTACGCGGTCGCCGTGTCGCTGGCCTGCCTGAGCGGCCTCAGCGCGGCCCACCGCCGCGGGATCTTGCACCGCGACGTCAAGCCCGAGAACATGCTCTTCGCCGCCAGCGGGGTCCTCAAGGTCACCGACTTCGGGATCGCCAAGGTCATCGGCGGCCCGGGCACCGTCCTGACCCGCGTCGGCGACGTGGTCGGGACGCCCGCGTACATCGCCCCCGAGCAGGTACGCGGCGGCAAGCTGACGCCCGCGACCGACGTGTACGCCCTGGCCACGATGCTGTACGAGCTGCTGGCCGGCGTCTTCCCCTTTACCACCGAGACCGAGGGCGACGACCTGGCCCTCTTGTTCAAGCACGCCTACGAGAAGCCGGTGCCGCTGCGCGACGTGGCCCCCGGCGTGCCCGACCAGGTGGCGGCGGTGGTGATGCGCGGCCTGGCCACCGAGCCCGCCGACCGGTTCGAGACGGCCGATGCGTTCGGGGCCGCGTTGGCCGAGGCCGCCACCCAGGCCTGGGGCCCAGGCTGGCTCGCGGCGGAGCAGGTCCCGATCATGGACACGGGGTCCATGACCGGCGCCGCCGGTCACCCGTCCGGCCCCCGCCCGGGCG
>JBAUAY010000640.1:0-1628 GCA_049676235.1 Streptosporangiaceae bacterium | reverse complement strand
GGCCAGCACGGTGCCCGCGCCGCGCACGGGGCCCGCCGCCACGGTCGGGACGCGCAGGGCCGCGAGTCGCGCCGGCAGCATGCGGGCCACGGTGATACCCGCCGCGAGCGTGAACACGTTGATCAGGGCAAGCGTCAGCACAGCCGCTATCCAGGTGCGGCGCGCCATGACGTACCACCTCGCCCAGATGAGAGACCCAGATAAGAGACAGAGTGTGAGCCGCGGATTGCGGGGACAGGGGACAATGGAGTTAATCACCCAGACCGGTCTGGAGCGAACCAGTGGACGTTGACGTTCTCATCGAGATCCCCAAGGGGCAGCGCAACAAGTACGAGATGGACCACGCCACCGGCCGGATACGGCTGGACCGCATGCTGTTCACGTCGACCAGGTACCCGGCGGATTACGGGTTCATCGAGGACACCCTGGCTGATGACGGCGATCCGCTGGACGCGCTCGTGCTGCTCGACGAACCCACCTTCCCAGGGTGCCTGATCCTCTGCCGGGTCATCGGGATGTTCCGGATGCGGGACGAGATGGGCGCCGACGACAAGGTGCTCTGCGTGCCGGCCAGGGATCCCCGGATGGAGCATCTGCGGGACATCCATCACGTGCCGGAGTTCGAGCGGCTCGAGATCCAGCACTTCTTCGAGGTCTACAAGGCGATCGAGCCCGGCAAGTCGGTGCAGGCCGAAGCGTGGGCGGACCGCAGGGCCGCCGAAGCCGAGATCGAGGCCTGCCGCAAGCGCGCGGCTGAAGCAGCCGAGCACGACGAGACCACGGATCACCCCGAGTAAACGGATCACCCCGAGCAGGAGCCGGACCGCGCGGCGGCCAGGTTTCGTCCCGCCCCGGGCCGCGGGAACGGGTTCCGGGGGCAGGCAGCAGGTCCGTTCGGGATATTGATTGTGAATTTGACCTAGATCGCGCCGCGCCGAGCGGAGCGCAATTGAGCGAGGCTGGTTCGGCTCGACGCGGCATCGGCAACAATGACACCCGAGCTATTCGGCACGACCGCGTCCACCGGGGTAGCGTGCCCGCAAAACGAGTTCCAGGGCCATTGTCTAGCTCAGCATGATCCGAGGTCAGCGGAAAGGCGCTGCGGCTACCAGGGAAGCGGCCGGCCGTCGCGGAAGAAACCGCCGGTGGGGCCGGAGTCAGGCAATGTCGCCGCCCAGACCACGCTCGCCGCGCCCGCGGCGACGGGACGGCCTCCCGGCCCGCCCATATCCGTGGCGACCCAGCCCGGGCAGACCGCGTTCACTAGGACGCGATCCCGGCGCAGTTCGGCGGCGAGCATCCGGGTAAGCGCGTTGAGGGCAGTCTTCGAGGCGGCGTAGGCCGGGGTCCCTGATCCCATGCCGGCCAGCGAGGCCGCCTCGCTCGAGACGTTGACGATCCGGGGATGAGCGCTGGCCCGAAGCAACGGCAGGAACGCCTGAACCATGAGCCACGGCCCGTACAAGTTGGTCTCTGCCGCCTCCCGGACCACAGCCAGGTCGGCATCGATCGCCCGCTGCCAGGTGTCATAGGTAATGGCGGCGTTGTTGACCAGGACGTCCAGTTTCCCGTAGCGCTCACCGACCCAGCGCGCCGCGGCAGCCACGCTGGCCGGATCGGTCACGTCG
>JBAUAY010000639.1:0-10257 GCA_049676235.1 Streptosporangiaceae bacterium | reverse complement strand
CCGCTGCTGGCCCCGCTGCTGGTCACGATGGTCGGCGGCATGGGCCTGCTGGCCGCCGTCCTGCGGCGGGAGAAGTGACCGGCGTCGCGGGAGAACCTCGCGGCTATCAGGACAGGTTCCCCGGCTTCGAGGTGCTGGGCCAGGCCGGGCACTGGGATCAGGTAACCGCCGATGCCATTACGGCCAGGGTGGGTCCGCCCCCGGAGCCGAAATTCTTCAGCGGACCGGAGAAAGCCTGCGCGCTCACCCTGGTCAATCTGCTGACCGGCCAGAACAGGAAGGATGACGAGCTGACCGTTCCGGTATTCGAGATGGTCGATGCCCGGCTGGCGGCCGGGGAGACGGACGGCTGGCGTTATGACGACATGCCGGAAGACGGCCAGGCGTGGCGGGAGACGCTGGCGTATCTGGACGCCGACGCCGAGGCCCGCTACGGCACGTCGTTCGCGGACGCCCCGGAGGCCAGTCAGGCCGCGCTGGTGCAGGCGGTGCAGGACCTGAAGTCCGCCGACTGGCACGGATTGCCCGCGGCTCACGTGTGGAGCCTGTGGACCAGGTACGCCTGCACGGCCTTCTACTCGCACCCGGCTGCCTGGGCAGAAATCGGCTTTCCCGGGCCGGCCTACCCGCGCGGCTACAAGAACGCCGGGGTAGGCAAGCTCGAGCCGTTCGAGGTGCCCGACCGTAGGCCGGCCATCGATCCGATCCGGAGGGGAGACTGATGCCCCTGCGGGACGTCCGCGCGCGCAACGAGTCGGCCTGGCTGCTGCCGAATGACGGCCGCCGGACGAATCACCAGCTGCGCCGTGACATGCGGTGCTTCGCCGATGAGGACGAGATAGACCTGGTCATCGTGGGGTGCGGCGCGGGCGGTTCGGTCCTGGCGCAGCGGCTAGCCCGGGCGGGCTGGCAGGTGGCGGCCCTGGACGCCGGGCCGTTCTGGGACCCCGACACCGACTGGGTGAGCGACGAGGCAGGCTCGCACCACCTGTACTGGACCGATCCGCGGGTGATCGCGGGCACGGACCCGGTGCCGATGGGCTCGAACAACTCCGGCCGCGGCGTCGGCGGCTCGATGGTCCACTACGCCGGCTACACCCCGCGTTTCCATCCGAGTGACTTCATGACCGCCACCGTGGACGGGGTGGGCGCTGACTGGCCGATCCGGTATCCCGACCTCCGCCCGTACTACGAGGCGATCGAGCAGGAACTGCCGGTGGCCGGCGAACACTGGCCATGGGGCGACCCGCACGGCTACCCGCACCGGCCGCACCCGGTCGGCGGGAACGGCGAGATCTTCCTGCGCGGCGCGGCCAGGCTCGGGATCACCGCGAAGGTCGGCCCGGTCGCGATCACCAATGGCCGGTTCGGGAACCGGCCGCACTGCATCTACCGCGGCTTCTGCTTGCAGGGCTGCAAGGTCAACGCCAAGGCCTCGCCGTTGATCACGCATATCCCGGACGCGCTCGCGCATGGCGCCGAGGTGCGCGCCGACGCCATGGTGACCCGGATCGCGGTGGACGAGCGCACCGGCCGGGCCACCGGGGTGTACTACGTCACGCGAGGCCGGGAACGGTTCCAGAAGGCCAGGATGGTGGCCGTGGCCGGGTACTCCATCGAGACGCCCCGGCTGCTGCTCAACTCGGCGTCCAGCCGGTTTCCGGACGGCTTGTGCAACGAGTTCGACCAGGTCGGCCGCTACCTCATGGTGCAAGGCGCACCACAGACCGCGGGCCGCTTCGACGCCGAAATCAGGATGTACAAGGCGCCGCCGCCGGAGGTGAGCACCGAGGAGTTCTACGAGACCGACCCGGCTCATGACTACCAGCGCGGGTTCTCCATCCAGACCGTCTCGCCGCTGCCGATTACCTGGGCCGAGCACGTCAGCGCCCAGGGGCACTGGGGCGGCGCGCTGCGCGAGTACATGAGCGATTACGTGCACTGGTCCTGTCTCGGGGCGCTGTGTGAATTCCTGCCCCGGCCGGAGAACCGGGTGACGCTGGCCGGGGAGAAGGACTCCTACGGCCTGCCGGTGGCCCGCATCTCCTACTCCCAGGGCGACAACGACCGGGCGCTGGCCCGCGCGGCTCAGTCGGTGATGGAGAACATCCTGCGGGCCGCGGGCGCGGACGAGGTCATCACCATCCAGCGCTACGCGCACCTGGTGGGCGGCGCCCGGATGGCCGCGGACGAGCGGCACGGGGTGGTCGACCGGGACTGCCGCAGCTTCGCCGTGCCCAACCTGTACATCACCGACGGCAGCGTGCTCCCCACCCAGGGCAGCGCCAACCCCGCCCTGACCATCATGGCGGTGGCCGCCCGGGCGGCCGACCACCTGGCCGCCGGTGGTTCCCGCTAGACCAACACGCCACGGAGGCACAGATATGGCACCTACAGTTGCCGATTACCTGCTCGATCGGCTGCGCGCATGGGACGTGCGGCACGTCTTCGCCTACGCCGGCGACGGGATCAACGGCATCCTGGCCGCCTGGGGCCGGGCGGACAACGAGCCCCAGTTCGTCCAGGCCAGGCACGAGGAGATGGCCGCCTTCGAGGCGGTCGGGTACGCGAAGTTCACCGGCCGCGTGGGCGTGTGCATGGCCACCTCAGGCCCGGGCGCCATCCACCTGCTCAACGGCCTGTACGACGCCAAGCTGGACCACGTACCCGTCGTCGCGATCGTCGGCCAGACCAACCGCAGCGCCATGGGCGGCTCCTACCAGCAAGAAGTCGACCTGCTCTCCCTGTTCAAGGACGTCGCCAGCGAGTACGTGCAGATGGTGACGGTCCCGGAACAGCTGCCCAACGTGCTGGACCGGGCCATCCGGATCGCCCAGGCCGAGCGGGCGCCTACCGTCCTGATCATTCCGGCCGATGTCCAGGAACTCCCCTATTCCGCGCCGACCCATGCCTTCAAGATGGTGCCCTCGTCGATCGGGACCGCCTGGCCCGTCCCCGCACCTGACGACGAGGCCATCCTCCGGGCCGCCGACATCGTCAATGCCGGGAGCAAGGTGGCCATCCTCGCCGGGCAGGGGGCCCGCGGCGCCCGGCGCGAGCTCGAGGAGATCGCCGAACTGCTCGGCGCCGGCGTGGCCAAGGCCCTGCTCGGCAAGGACGTGCTCTCCGACGAGCTGCCGTACGTGACCGGGTCGATCGGGCTGCTGGGTACCCGGCCGAGCTACGAGATGATGATGCACTGCGACACGCTGCTGACCGTCGGCTCGAGCTTCCCGTACACCCAATTCCTGCCCGAGTTCGACCAGGCCCGCGCGGTCCAGATCGACATCGACGGCAAGTTCATCGGCATGCGCTATCCCTATGAGGTCAACCTCGTCGGCGACGCGGCCGCCACCCTGCGCGCCCTGATCCCGCACGTGAAGCGCAAGGAGGATCGTTCGTGGCGGGAGGCCATCGAAGCCGGAGTGGCCGGCTGGTGGCAGTCGATGGACGCTGAAGCCGACGTCGAGGCTGATCCGGTCAACCCGATGCTCGTGTTCCGCGAACTGTCCTCCCGGCTGCCTGCCAACGCCATCGTCACCGCCGATTCCGGTTCGTCGGCGAACTGGTACGCCCGGCAGCTGAGGTTCCGCGGCGACATGCGCGGGTCGCTGTCCGGCAACCTGGCCACCATGGGCCCGGGCGTGCCGTACGGCATCGGCGCGAAGTTCGGCCAGCCGGACCGGCCCGTCATCGTCTTCGCCGGGGACGGCGCGATGCAGATGAACGGCCTGGCCGAACTGATCACGGTCAAGCACTACTGGGAGCAGTGGGCCGACCCGCGGCTGATCATCGCGGTCCTGCACAACAACGACCTCAACCAGGTCACCTGGGAAATGCGGGCGATGGAAGGCGCCCCGAAGTTCACCGAATCCCAGCGGCTGCCCGACGTTTCCTACGAGGGCTTCGCCCGCAGCCTAGGCCTGCACGGGATCGCTGTCGACAAGCCCGAACAGGTCGGCCCGGCCTGGGACCAGGCCCTGGCCGCCGACCGGCCCACAGTTCTTGACCTGCGGACCGACCCCAGCATCCCGCCCATCCCGCCGCACGCCACCTTCGAGCAGGCCAGGGACGCCGCCATGGCGCTGCTGAAGGGCGACCCGGACCGGTGGGCCGTGCTCAGGGAAGGATTCCTGACCAAGGCCAGGGAGATCCTGCCTGGCAAGGGCGATTGACTGAAACGACGATGCCGGATGGACGCCAGGCACCCGGATGGCCGCCAGGCACCCGGATGGTCGCCAGGCACGCAGCCGCCAGGCACGCACGAGCGTGCCTGGCGGCGGGTATCAGGGCGGTTACGGAGTGCCGAGCAGGCGCGCGAACGGTCCCCGGTCGTCCTCCGCGTCCTTACCGGCGATGGCATGCAGGGCCCATCCGTCGACTGCCTCCAGGCTGATGCGCCACAAACCCTCAGCGGCCTCGCCATCACGGCGGATACCGGCGGCCCGCACGTGCAGATGGTGATCGGACTCGGCCTCCGCCTCCTTGGCGTACTCCTTGCCCAGCAGACCCGAGCCTGGCTCGAGCGCGCTCATCAGGGGGTTCCCCTCGACCAGTTCGCTGAAGTACCTGCTCTGGGCGATGAGAGTCCCCGTCAGCTTCGTGCCGTGAACAGAAACGGTGACGGGCACCGCGGCTTGACCTGACTCGTTGACCGCCCGTACCAGCTGGTGGAGCACGGGATCGACATCGTGCTTGGCCATGAGATGACTCCCTAGGTTGTAAGCGAGCCGCTCCCCTACCCGCGGCTTGCTGACAAACACCCTTCCGGCGTGCGAACTACCGCCGGAACCCCGCCGGTCAGCCAGGGTCCGCGGCGGTCAGCCAGGGACCGCGGCGGCTACTGGTCAGCGGCGGTAGGCGAGCGGGAACGCGAACCACAGCAGGCCGAACATGCAGGTGACGAACACAGTAATCAGGACGGCAGGCAGCGTGCTTGTGACATAGCCGGTCACGAGCAAGACCGCGGCCGACACGGCCAGGCCCACGGCGGCAAGTCCCGCGATCGCCATCACGTTAGCGGCCCGGACGAGGCGCTCTTTCTGGCCACGGCGGAACACCAGGCGGTGAAATGCGACCGGTCCGAGCAGCAGTGCCGTCGCGACCGCAGCCAATACGAGCGTGGCCAGGTACAGCTCCCGCTGACCTTGGCTGAGCCTGGTGAACCGGTTGGTAAACGGCAGCGAGAGCAGGAACCCGAAGAGAACCTGCACGCCCAGGCCGGCTACGCGCAGTTCCTGAAGCAATTCCGCGAGATTGCGATCGGCCCTCTCAGCCTCGGATTCATCCCGCGGATCCGAACCGCCCGCCCGTTCCATCGCGCCACCTCCCGGCTCACGACCGGCTGGCTACCCAGGCATGACACGGCCGAAACGAGGCGCTCAGCAGCGCGCAGCGCCCAGGCCGATCGGCTGATTAGCCGGGGTGCATAGTCCGCACCTCGCGATCGTGTTCCTGGCCCACTCCGAAGACAATCGGGCACTCCGGGCAGTCGGCCGCCGGGCGGCGGGTAGCGGGGGCGGCGAGGGCCTGCCCCATCAGCTCGGCGCTCAAGCTCTGTCCTCCTTTGCCGTCGTGCGTACCCGCTGTTCACCGCATCCCACGCAGACGGCGGCAAGCTCGCTGTGGGCGTTCCACGCCGTATGCCGGACGCATCGCCGACCACGCCGTGATCGTGCCCGCCGGCTCGCCGCCGCTTGATCACCTCTATGTCGTGCGGGCAGGAGCGGTGGAAATCGTCGACCGGGGCCGGACGGTCGATCTGCTGGGACCCGGTGACACGTTCGGCCATATTTCGGTGCTCACCGGGCTCGCATCCGCCCTGTTGGCACGCGCGGCCGAGGACACGCTGTGCTACCGCCTGCCCGATCCGCGGAAGGTCGTTAACGATCCGTCCGCGCTCCAGTTCAGTCACTTCGGAACCATGATCGCTCAGGAGCGCCTCACCGGCAGCGGACTGCTCGCAGGCCCGCGAACCCTGGTAACCCGGCACATGCGAGCGGTCGTCTGGTGCGACGCTTCGGCGCCAGTGCGGGAGGTGGCTGAGGCGATGACCCGCGCCGATCAGTCCTGCGCTCTCGTCCGGACACGTCAAGGCACAGGCATCGTTACTGACCGGGACTTCAGGAGCAAGGTAGCCACCGCCCACGTCAGCGTCGAAGCTCCCGTGAACGTCATCATGAGCACGCCCGTCGACACCGTGCCCAGCACCGCGACTCTCGCGACGGCCTTCGTGCAGATGGTCAAGTCCGGCGTTCATCACCTCGTCGTCCATGACGAACACGCAGAGCCCGTCGGCATTCTGCGTGCCGTGGACCTGGCCTTGGTCGAAGTGCGCGACCCGCTGCTGATACGCACCGCTATCGACGCCGCAGCCGATGTCGGCGAACTGAGCCAGGCCTGCCGGCTGCTGCCCTCCACCATCGTCGAACTCCACGACACGGGTGTGGCCGCCGGGCACATCGGGGCCTTGATCGCCGCCCTGACCGACGCCATCATGAGCCGCCTTCTGATCCTGTCGGGCCAAGATGACAACCCCTTGCCAGCCTGCTCGTGGCTCGTGCTCGGGTCGATGGCGCGCCATGAGCCGCTGCCCGCATCCGACGTGGACACGGGCATCGTCTGGGCCGACCACAACGGCGGCGCCGATCTCGGCGAGCGCATCCGCGACAGCGCCACCCGCGTACTCGACGACATGGAACAGTGCGGCCTGCGCCGATGCCCGGACGGCGCCAACGCCGACAATCCGCTGTTCAGCCGCTCCCGATCGGCCTGGGCCGCAGCGGCCCGGACCTGGATTACCGATCCCACCCGGGAAGGCGCCCTGCTGCTGTCATCCATCGTCGCGGACAGCAGGCCCATCACCGAGGTGACCATCGGCCGGGCGGTCACCGACACGATCCGCGAAACTACCCGCAGCGCCGATTTCCTCGACGCGCTGCTGCGCTACGCCCTGACCGCCAGGCCCCCCGTGGGTTTCATCCGCGACTTCGTGGTCGAGCATTCCGGCGAGCACCGCGGCGGTCTCGACCTCAAGCGCGGCGGCCTCCTTCCCATCTCGGCTCTGGCCCGGTGGCTGGCCATCGCCATGGGCGAGGTCCGCGGGAGCACTCCCGAGCGGCTCAACCGCGCTGCCGCCGCGGGCCTGCTCTCCACCGACGAGGCAGAGACGCTGGCCGGCGCGTTCAAAGACGTTTACGAACTGCTGCTCAGACAGGAAGTTGCCGCCATCCGGGACGGCAGGCCCCTGTCCAACTGGATCGCGCCGCGCGACCTGGATCCCCTCACCCGCCGTCATCTCCGTGATTCCTTCCGTGCCATCACTACCGTTCAGGCCCAGCTCGAGAGCGGATGGAAAGCACGGATGGCACTGGCATGAGACGGGCCGCCAGATCGGCTGCCGCGGCCGCCGTCGACCTGCGGGCTGGCTGGCGTGAGGCGAGGTACTGCGCGATTGACGTCGAGACAACCGGCCTTGATCTCCGCCGCGACAGCATCATCTCCATCGGCTCCGTGGGTATTCATGACGGCCGGGTCGTCTGCAGCGACAACTATTACAGCCTGATCCGGCCCGCCTGCCCAGTCTCCGGTGCATCCATGCGCATCCACTGCCTGCGTCCCGCTGACCTTGAGAACGCACCCGGGGCCCGGGATGTCGGCCAGGAGATAGCCCGTCAGCTTGCTGGCCGGATCGTGGTCGCGCACGCAGCATGGATCGAACGCGCATTCCTAAGCAGGCTGCTGCGCCAGGTCGGCGTCAGGTTCGCCGCACCAGTGATCGACACCGCGGCGCTCGCGCGCGCTGGGCTACGCCCAGGGCAGCCCGCACGGCCGCGAGCCATCCCTCGCACTGCTAGCACGGCAACTCTCATTGCCGGTCTACGCACCGCACCACGCGCTCGGCGACGCGGTCACGACTGCGGCGGTGTTCCTCGCCATGGCCACCAAAGCAGGGAAGCCTGGCAGGCAAGCCGACTCAAAGCCGGTATCCGCGCGGTCCCTGGTTGCCCTATCCGCCAAGAACACTTACTGAAATCCGAGGAGCTCACCATGGCCGGGGATCACGCCCGGCTGCGTCGCGGGAAGCGGTATCAAGAGGAGCAAGCTCCGGCATCCTACTCATGTCAATTCGGACGTCACCATGGTGGTAAATCTGGTGTATCGGCGCTGCCGCTAGCCGACGGGCTGGTCGTGCTGTCATCCGTGCCCGACGTGATGGTGGCCGACCGTCTCACAGCGGAGGCCTTACATCAGGCTTACTTCCTGGTTTCTCCCGCCAAGCATTCCCCTACCACTTGAGGGCAGATTGACATGATTCCGCCGACTGGCACCGGGAGCGCGTGGAATGTGCTCCGCGAAGACCTGCCGCTGCCGCTGTGCGTGCTGCGGGGCGGCGCGCTCGAACGTAACCTGGCACGGTTCCAGCGCTTCAGCCAGGCGAGGGGCGTGCTCCTGTGCCCGCACGCCAAGACGTCGATGAGCCCTGCCCTGTTCGGCCGTCAGCTCGGGGCGGGCTGCTGGGGTCTGACGTTCGCGACCTGCGCCCAGCTCCAGGTCGCGCGACGCCATGGCGTGCAGCGCGTGTTCTACGCGAACCAGCTCGTCGGCGCGGCCGACATCCGCTACGTCTGCGACGAGCTGCGACGCGATCCCGGTTTCGAGTTCTACTGCCTAGTCGACTCCGTGGCCGGCGTACAGCTGCTCGCGCAGCGCGTGGCACAAGCTGATCCTGGCCGGCGGCTTAACGTTCTGATCGAAGGCGGACTGGCGGGCGGCCGGTGCGGCGTGCGTGACATCAGGACCGCCGTCACGGTCGCCGAGGCGGTGCGCGCCGCAGGTGCACACCTGGCACTAGTCGGCGTTGAGGGCTTCGAAGGGCTGGTGCAGTACCGTGAACCTGGCCGGCGCGAGGCCGACGTGCGACAGTTCCTCGGTTTCCTGGCCGATATCGCCGAGGCGCTGGACGACCGTGACCTGTTCGAGGTCGGCGAGGTCTTGCTGTCCGCCGGCGGCAGCGCGTTCTACGACCTGGTCATCGAGGAGCTGACGGCGGCGCGACTGCGCCGGCCCCGCAGGGTGATCCTGCGCAGCGGCTGCTACCTGACGCAAGACTGGGGCGCCTACGACACCCTGCTGGCCGATATCCACCGCAGGACACGATCGCCAGAACCAGCCCTTGAGCCGGCCCTGGAGGTGTGGGCGCAGGTGCTCTCGATCCCCGAACCCGAGCTCATCATCCTGTCGGCCGGTAGGCGCGACTTCGGCCAGGATGCCGGAAACCCCGTCGCGCTCACCCACGTCGCCCGCGGCTCCGCGGAACGCCGTCCGCTACGCGAGGCCGGCTGGCGGATGACCGCCGTCAGCGACCAGCACGCGCATATGACCGTCCCACCGGGTCACGGTGTCGAAGTAGGTGACCTGGTGGCGCTGGGCCCATCGCACCCTTGCACCACGTTCGATAAATGGCGCATCGTCTACCTCGTCGACGACGACTACAACGTCACCGAGACCATCCCTACCTACTTCTGACGCCTAATCGCGAGGTCTAGGCTCGCAGGCCGGTGACCTCGCGGGCGATGATCGTCTTCATGATTTCCGAGGTGCCGCCGTAGATAGTCTGCACCCGGGCGTCGGCGTAGGCGCGCGCGATCGGGTACTCGGCCATGTAGCCGTAGCCGCCGAACAGCTGCAGGCACCGGTCAAGCACGCGGTGCTGCACCTCGGTCGCCCAGAGCTTGGCCTTGGCCGCGTCGACCGCGGTCAGCGTGCCCGCGTTCAGCGCGAGGACCGCCTTGTCCAGATAGGCCTCGAGCACGTCGGTTTCGGTCACCGCCGTGGCCAGCTCGAACGCGGTGTTCTGGAACGCGGCGATCGGCTGCCCGAACGCGGTGCGACTGGTGGTGTACTCGACGGTCCACTCCAGCGCGGCCCGGACGGAGGCCAGCGCCAGGATCGCGATCGACATCCGCTCCCGCGGCAGCCGTTCCATCAGGTGCACGAAGCCGCCGCCCTCGCGGCCGAGCAGATTGGCCGCGGGCACCCGGACGTCGTCAAAGAACAGTTCAGCCGTGTCCTGGGCGTGCAGGCCGATCTTGTCCAGCTTGCGGCCCCGGGTGAAGCCGGGCATGCCACGTTCGGCCACCAGCAGGCTGATGCCGCGCGAGCCCGCGTCCGGATCGGTACGGGCCACCACGATCACCAGGTCGGAGTTGATGCCGTTGGTGATGAACGTCTTGGCGCCGTTCAGCACCCAGGCGT
>JBAUAY010000638.1:0-3235 GCA_049676235.1 Streptosporangiaceae bacterium | reverse complement strand
GGTTGTCGTCGCCCGAAATGTCCTGCTGCGGGATACGGACCTTGGCCACCGTGACGAACGGGGACAACTGCTCAGGCCACTCGACGGTAACGTCCTCGACTGGCATTCGGTCAATATCAGCGCACAGCTGGACTTGAATTTCGAATTCAAAGGGGCGTTCGCGCAGTTCGGCTACCAGGGCCGGGCGGAATACCTCCGGTGCCGACGCCAGATCGAGAGCACGCCGGGCAACCCCGCTGGCGAACCCGGATACTGGGGCCATACGGATCTTGGCGACGTAGTCACCATGCCGGACTGCGCCCATCGTCCAGTAGTTCGATAGCAGCAGGTTCACGGGGCGGATCTGAGCCAAGCTGACGAACGCGAAAAGCTCCTCCCAGGCCCACTGGTCCTCATCGAGGGTCCCCTTTCCCGTTACCCAGTCACGGAAGAAGCGATGCTGGCCTTGGCGACCCTGAGCGAAGTACTCTCCTGCCTCGATGAACAGGTCTTTGATGAACAGGTAGTGCTCGATGGTGTTGCAGAAGAAGACAGGCGCGTTGATGGTGGCGTAGTCGAAGGTGCCGGTGTCAGGCTCGTCTTCCAGAAGGGTCGTGCCGTTGATGTCGAAGATTTTCAGGGCCATCCCCGCTACCGGGCCGAGCAGCATGTCGGGTCCAGCGTGCGGCTGTCCGTTGGAGAAGCGGATGAGAGCGCCATGCTTTCCGGGTACCGCATAGATACCCTGCGCGTACTCGGCGGGCAACTGGCCGAGGATCTCGACTTCTGCCTTGATCACCCCGTATCCCTTGGCGTGCGCGTCACGGACGGCGCGGCCGGTGCCTTCAGTGGTCACCGATCCGGCAATGTATTCCTCCAGCTTGTCGATCACGCTCTGCAAGTTCTCATCGAAATACGGATCGGTTGCTTCGATGTCCGGCGTGTATCTGACGAATTGCGTTGACATGCGTCCTCCGTTCGCGGATTTTCTTGCTCTGGCGCGCGTTGCCGGTTGGGTGTCACCGATGGCCTGCTGTTACGGATCGTCTAGTTCCTCCAATGCGGCCCCGATGTCATATCCCAGTGCGGTCGCTACATCGGGAGCGGCGCAGACAACCCGGCCGAGCCCGGTCACCGGGGCGATCGCGAGCAGCACATCGGCGATCTCGTCTTCCGTCGCGCCTGCCGCGAGCGCCCGGGCGGTGCTCCATTCCAGGCAGACCGCCGGTGACCCGCTGGCCACCAATATCCCGAGTTGAAGCAACGCCGCGACTTTAGGTTCCAGGGCCGGTGTCCTGGCCAGGGCAAGCCCCAGCCCGGCCTTGTCTTCGACGAAGCCCTCGTCGATCATCGCCAGCCTGCGCAGTGTTTCCTGGTATCTCGCCGTAGGGCTCATAGGTCTCCCTCTCCATCGAGCGCCATTCCACCTCGGACCCGGGGCGGGTTCCATCCCCCGGCCGGAGTAAGAAGACAGGCCGTCATCCCCTCGGGGAGCCCCAGCTGACGGGGATCCGGCGTCACCCTGGTCCTTCGCTGGCCGGGCCTGACCGGGAGCTGACGGCGGGCTGGGGCTCAGTGGCGGGCGGGGCCGGCGCGGCGGGGGGGCGGGTCGCCGATAGCGTCCGGATGGTGATGTAGGCGACCACGACGGCGACGATGATCAGCGGGGCGGTGGCGATTCCGGCTTTGGAGGTCAGCAGCAGGGTGATGATGGTGGCTGACAGCGGGAGTTCGAGGATGGACACGGCCGCGGCGGCCATCAGCACGGCCACGGCGGGGGTCTCGGAGAACCCGGGCAGGTGCGCGGCGAGCAGGCCCCCGGCCGCGCCGATGAACAGGGCCGGGAAGGTCGGGCCGCCGCGGAAGTTGCCGAGCGAGATGCTCCAGGCCAGGCCCTTGAACAGGAGCAGGAACGCCAGGGTAGACAGGGACAGGGCGGTGCCCTGTTTAATCAGGGAGCCGAAGGCGTCCTGGCCGGAGAACAGCACGGTATCGGCTGGCTGGTGGGTGATCTGGGCGAACCCGATGGCCAGGCCGGCGACGGCCAGGGCGGCCGCCGGGATCAGCAGCCAGGGCTGCCGGGCGACCACCTGCGCCGACCGGCGCGCCAGGTCGGTGATCGCGAAGGTTCCCAGGGCGGCGGCGACGGCGAGCACGATGGCCCAGCCGAACTCGGCGGCGGTCAGTGTGGAGAACGCGGGCAGCGAGATGGGGCTCAGCGCGTAGGCGGCGGAGCTGAGCCCGGTCCAGTGGCCCATGCCGATGAAGACGACCGAGCCGATTCCCGCGGACATCAGGCCTGGCAGCAAGATCAGCGGCAGCATCGGCCCGCCGAGCCCGGCGGCCTCGATGAGGATGATCGCGCCGATGACCGGCGAGCCGAAAACGGTGGCGATCGCGGCGAACGCCGCACTGGCGGCGAGCACCGCCATGGCCTGGTCGGGGATGTCCTTCTTGACCCGCCGCACGGCCAGGATCGCCAGGCCGCCGCCGAGGGCGATGAGGGGGGCTTCTGGTCCCAGCACCAGACCCAGGCCGAGGGTGGCCAGCGCGGCCAGCAAGATGCCCGGCAGATCGGCCGGCTGGGCGGTGCCGGCCTTGAGCCCCTCATACGGGATGTGCCCGCCGTGGCCGGGCAGCCGGATGATCGCGATGGCCGCCAGCACCCCGGCCACCGCCAGTACCGGCAGCGGCCACCACCAGGGGACGGGATGCAGTCCCAGCCCGCTGGGCAGGCTCTGGTACACCTCTTGCTGGATCCAGTGGACCAGTTCCAGGAAGCACCACGAGGCGAATGAGACCAGCACGCCGAGCAGCGCGGCCAGGACGAGCAGGACGCGGTAGCTCTTGCTCCGGATCGTCGCGCCCGGATCGGCCGGGGCAGCAGTCACCTCACTCATCGGCGGTGCCTGCTCTCCGGCTGCCGGAGTTCCGCCGGCGCCTGGGCTGTGCGGCGCCTGGGCTGTGCGGCGCCTGGCCTCTGGTCTCGCGCCGTCTCGGACATGACCGCTTCTCCGACCGGGTGCGTGGCGCCGGGTGGCATCTTAGATCTCCGTCGCGGACTCAACCTTGCCGTCCTTGACGGCAGTCTGGAGTGCCGCATAATCGCGTTCGTTCTGGTCGGCATAGGTCTCGGCGAAGTCGGCGATCGCCTCATCGAACTTGCCCGATCCGCCGAGGTAGGCGGCGAGGGCGATGCGGTCGCCGGAGCGGGCGTGCGCCCGGGCCAGGGTCCACCCGCACTGCCGGGCGTAGA
>JBAUAY010000637.1:0-8750 GCA_049676235.1 Streptosporangiaceae bacterium | reverse complement strand
CCGCTGGGCCGAGCGCGATCCCGCCGCCGCTGCGCCCCTGGCGGCGGCCCGAGCGGTCGTGGCGTCCCTGACCGAGGAGAACAGGTTGCCGGCGGAGAACCTGCTGTCCCCCGACGCGCTGCGCAGGCTCAGCTGGGACCCCCCGCGGCCGTGCGACGAGCAGGCCGTGGCCCAGGCGCTCGCCGGATACGGGGCAAGACCCTGGCAGATCGAACTCACCGCAGAACCGATCGCGCGCGCGCTGCGTGACGTCCTCGCGGACGTCAAGGCGGACCCAGAGGAGGCGGATATGCTCGATGGTTCCGCCGAACCCGAGGGGTGACCGTACCGGATGCTGATGACCGCTGCGGCGCTGGCGAGCAGCCCGCCGCCGCTGCCCGGCTTCCTTGACGCCCTCTCGTCACCCCTTCAGCACTTCGGCATCTGGGCGATCGCCCTCCTGATCATGCTGGAGGACTTCGGCATTCCCGTGCCCGGCGAGACGATACTGATCGCCGGTGCCATCTACGCCGGTGCGGGCAGGCTCAACGTAGTGGGCGTTGGCCTCGCGGCCTTCATCGCGGCCATCATCGGCGACAACATAGGCTTCGCCATCGGGCACTTCGGTGGCCGCGCCCTGGCCCTGCGGTGGGGCAAGTACGTGTTCTTGACCGAAGAGCGGCTGGATAAGGCCGAGCGCTTCTTCGACCGGCGCGGCGCCATAGTCATCACGTTCGCGCGCTTCGTCGAGGGCCTGCGCCAGGCGAACGGGATCATCGCCGGTATCACCGGCATGCACTGGCTGCGTTTCCTCATCTTCAACGCCATCGGCGCCGCCCTGTGGGTGGGGACCTGGGTCAGCATCGGCTACTTCGCCGGAAGCCACATCACCACGATCTACCACTACATAACGCTCTACTCCTACTACGTGCTCATCGCGCTGGCGATACTGCTGGCCGGCTATATCGCTTGGCGCCTCCGGCGGCGCCGCAGGCGCCGGACGCCCCCCTCACCCACCCGAGCCGACGAAACGGATGAGACCAGAAGTACCGGACAAGCCACGGAGACCGCGCCGGACGAGGACGAATCCGCGGCGACCGAGGCGGGCGAGCATCAGGCTGCACAGACCACGCCAGGCGAGCACGAAACCGCAGAGACCACGGCGGATGAAGACGAAGCCGCGGGGATCGCGCCAGGCGAGGACGTCACCGGACAGCACGCCCGGGATCGTCAGGCGCCGGACAGGTCGTAGCGCTCCAGCCCGGCCAGTTCCCCGGCGGCCGCGTGCACGACCCAGAAACCGCCCTTGGGCAGCGACGGATCCGCGGGCGCCGCAGCCGGCGCGCGGAGCGCCGCGCACACCGCGGCGAGCGTATCGGGAAGGTTCTCCCGGTGCAGGCACAGGGCAGCCGGACGGCGGTCCGCCACCAGATCGGAAAGCAGGTGGCGGAGCGCGTCAGCCGGGTCCGTTCGGGAGGAATAACCGGCAGAGCGGCCATGCCGGGCGAGGCGGGCCTCGGCCTCGACGGTTCCCCCGAAACCCGCCGCGAACGGGCGCACGGTCTCGGTGCAGCGCAGCGCAGGCGAGCTGATCACCCGCGCGGCGGGCGCGAAACAGGCCAGCAGGCGGGCCAGCGCTCGCGCGTCGGCCGCGCCCTGCGCATCGAGCGGCCGCGACTCGTCGTCGCCGGGCCAGTCCGCCTTGCGTCCCGCCGAGGCGTGCCTGACCAGGATCAACGGCACCGTCTCGCGCGGCTGGAAGGCGGAAATCACCGGATCGTCGTGCGTACCGGCCAGCTGCTCACGGGCCTGGGTCACCGGCAGCCAGGCGACCGCGTCGATCTCGTTGCCGGGCGCCGCCTCGAGACCCAAGCTGAAGGCCGACCAGTAGCTGACCCGCTTGGGATAGCCCCAGCTGATGTACTCCACGGTCGGCAGCCGGGGGCCGAGCACCGGCCGCACGCAGGTCTCCTCCCAGACCTCACGGACCGCGGTGAGCAGGATGTGCTCATCCGGCTCGCTCTTGCCCTTAGGCAGCGACCAGTCGTCGTACTTGGGCCGGTGCACGAGCAAGACCTCGGCAGCCCCTCCCCCGCCGGATCCGCGGGGTCTTTGGGATCTTTGGGGCGCGTCCGACGCGGGCCGCCAGATCGCCGCGCCAGCCGCGAGGGTGGCATCAGTCATCTGCTGGGCGGACCCGCCGTTCCCTGACCAGGGTCTCCTGCACGTCGCGCAGCGGATTCCCGTTCTCGTCCCGGCTGTGCCGTACCCAGTAGCCGTCCACGCCCAGCCACCACGAGGAAGTCCCGTCGTCCATGCCCATATCAAGGAACCGGCGCAGCCGCCACTGGTGGCCGAGGTCGTCGACCCGGACCAGCAGTTCCACCCGGCGGTCCAGATTCCTGTGCATCATATCGGCGCTGCCGATCCAGACCTGGCTGTCCTCGTCCTCGCCGGTGCCGAACGCGAAGATGCGGGAATGCTCGAGGAATCGGCCGAGCACGCTGCGGACCCTGATGGTGTCGGAGAGCCCCGGGATTCCCGGCCGCAGCGTGCAGATGCCGCGTATCCACAGGTCGACCGGGACGCCCGCCTGAGACGCCCGGTAGAGCGCGTCGATCACCACCTCGTCGACCAGCGCGTTGGTCTTGAACACGATCCGGGCAGGCTGCCCGGCCCGTCTGCGCTCCGCCTGCCGGTCGATCCGGCTGACAACGCCGGTGCGCAGCGATTCCGGCGCGACGAGCAGCCGCTGGTACGCCCCGGTGCGGCTGTACCCGGTCAAGTGGTTGAACAGGGCGGTGACGTCTTCGCCGACCGCGGGATCGGCGGTGAGCAGGCCGAAGTCCTCATAAATCCGGGCCGTGGTCGGGTGGTAGTTGCCGGTACCGAGGTGGCAGTAGCGGCGCAGCGTCCCGTCGGGTTCCTCGCGCACGATGAGCGCCATCTTGCAGTGCGTCTTCAGGCCGACGAAGCCGTAGACGACGTGGCAGCCCGCTTCCTCGAGCTTGCGCGCCCAGGCGATGTTGGCACGCTCGTCGAACCTGGCCTTGATCTCCACCACCACGACGACCTGCTTGCCCGCCTCGGCCGCGTCGATCAGCGCGTCGACGATCGGCGACTGGCCGCTGGTCCGGTACAGCGTCTGCTTGATCGCGAGCACCCGCGGGTCCTCGGCGGCCTCGTCGATCAGTCGCTCCACCGACGCGGCGAACGAGTCGTAGGGGTGCTGGACGAGGATGTCGCGTTCGGCGATGGCGGTGAAGATGCTGTTGTCCTTCGAGACCGCCCGGGTGGACGGGACGAACGCCGGGTACTTCAGCTCGCCGATGTTCAGGTCAGCGATGGCGAACAGCCCGCTCAGGTCGAGCGGCCCGGGCACCCGGTACACGGCCCGTCTGTGGATGTCGAGTTCGGTGACCAGCTTTTCGAGCACGTCGGCCGACATCGTGTCCTCGACCTCGAGCCGGACCGCGGGCTCGAACCTGCGCCGCATCAGCTCCCGCTCCATGGCCTGCAGCAGGTTCTCGGTCAGGTCCTCGTCTACCTCGAGGTCCCTGATGCGGGTGACGCGGAACGCGTGATGCTCGATGATCTCCACGTCACCGAACAGGTCGGTCAGGTGCGCGGCGATGACGTCCTCGATCGGCACGTACCGGTTCTGCGACAGGCCGAGGAACCTGGGCAGCAGCGGCGGGACCTTCACCCGGGCGAAGATGGTGCCGCCGGTCCTCGAGTCCGCGATCATGACGGCCAGGTTGAGCGACAGGCCGGAGATGAACGGGAACGGATGGGCCGGGTCCACCACCAGGGGGGTGAGCACCGGGTAGATGCGCTTGGCGAACAGGTCGCCGAGGCTTTCCTGCTCGTCCGCGGAGAGTTCTTTCCAACGCAGGATCTCGATCCCGTGCTCGGCCAGTTCCGGGTTGATGCGCTCGCTGAACGCGCGGGCGTGCCGGACGGTCAGCTTGCCCGCCAGTTCCAGGGTGTCGTCGAGCACCTGCCTGGGCAGCTGCACCCCGTTGCCTTCGACCGGGAAGCCTGCCACCATCCGGCGCACCAGCCCGGCCACCCGGACCATGAAGAACTCGTCCAGGTTGGTGGCGAAAATGGCGAGGAAGCGCACGCGTTCCAGCAGCGGGACCGACTCGTCTTCGGCGAGTTCGAGCACCCGCTCGTTAAACCTGAGCCAGCTCTCCTCCCGGTCGAGGTAACGCTCCTCGGGCAATGCGGCTTCGGCGCCCGGCGGCGCCCCGTCGAGGTCGTCGTGCCCTTCGGCGGCGGGAGGGTTCATCTGGCTGACGCTCATGGATCTCATTGTCCCCGGTCGGCACGGGGCGGGAAACGTCAAGACCACTGGAGACCGTTTTGCCGAACGGCGCAGGTCTCCTGCTCCCGGGTCAGGTCAAGGCATAATGGCGTAGCCGGGGACGCCCAGCCGGGCCTGGATGGCCTGCACGCTCAGCGATGCGTACCCCCGGCCGGAGCACACCGGGAAGTGCACGGGAACGAACGCGGACCGGCCCTGATGCGGCAGGGTAACCCGCAGTTCCTCGGCGGTCACCTGCGCGCAGCCGACGGGCTCGGTGCCGCCGGTGACCCCGATCCGCAGCACGGAGTGCGCCGTGGCCCCCGGCGCGAGCATCACCGACTCCGGCCGGACCGAGGTGTCGCGGATCGCCGCGCTGCCGATCTGGCCGCCGGTCGTCTGGCTGTCGGTGTAAGCGGACACCTGCGGGTAGCCGTAGAGCCTGCAGGCGCGGTGCGAGACGTTGGTGAACTCCAGCGTGTAGTAGGTGCCGCGCCCGAGCCCGAGCCACGCCTCAAGCCCGGCCGTGGGGCACGCGGGGCCAGTAACCTCGGAGGAGAGGGCGGCGTCAGAGCGAATCGGAGCGCGGGTCAGCATGACGGCGAGCACGGCTGTGCCGACAAAGGCCACTACCGCAGCCATACGCCATCCGATTTGGCCATACCTGGTCATCGGGGTCCCTATCTGGCGATGGTTGAAGTTTCCCCGGCAGGAGCGGGACCTAATCCTGTAAGCCCGTTTTTAATGCGAATCCCGCTGATTTCCTTAGCGCTTGTTTGTCGCACTTATTGCGCACGTATTGTGATGTCGTGAGCGTGGCAGCCGGGGGATGGCGGTCACCGCAGTGACCGCCACCGCCCTGGCGCCGGCCCGTCACGCCGGACGCGGCGATCAGCTCCCGCTCTCAGCCGAGCTCGGCGGCGAATGCCGCCAGGTCGAGCAGGTGGAACAGAGTGTCGCACCACCGCTCGCCCGCGGGCCGGTCATCGAAATGCCCGAGGCATTCGTTCGCCGCGTCCAGGATTGCCCGCAGGATCGCGCCCTCGGGCCCCTGAGGTTCCCGGAAGCCCGTGGTGCTCTGTGCCCCTTGGCTGTCCGGCACCGGCGACGGTGCCGCATAACTGGGCTCCCCCTCCAGGATCGCCGCCGCCTTCCGCGCCATGGCCAGTCCGAGTGTCCCTGCTAGCAGCATCCTCTGGATCATCAGGACGCCATTGTGGTCTTTCATTCCGCTTGCCTCCATCATCCACTGTGGCTGTCCCGCCTTCGGACCCATGATGTAGACACGCACTGACATTTTGGCCAAGCGGCGCGGGCCCTGCCACAGCTAGGGCAACCGCATGGGTGACTTCCGCACCAAGGACATCAGCCATATCGCTGACCTCCAGCGCCGAAAATGGCACATTCATGATCGTGGGTATTTACATCCCTTATCAGAGGTGTAAATACCCACGATCATTAGTCGGGCTGCTTTTGTTGTCCGAACCGCCCTCGTAGCACAGCAGATAAGCGTCGCCGACCGGGTGGCCGGGCCGCCAGGACCTCGCGCACCGGATGGGTGCGGAACGGCTAGTCCTCCGCGGGGCGGCAGGCGGACCAGATCGCCTCGGCGCTGTGCAGCTTGACGCGCTCGCCCCGGCCGAGCGCCTTGGCCAGGTCGGCTTCCGCGGTCTCGATGCGCAGCCATTCGTCGTAGGAGACCGGCCTGATCCCGCGCCCGGCGAGCACTCCGGTCAGCGGCCACTCGGCCACGGCCGGGGCGGCCACGGCCGGGGCGGCGCTGTCGGGATAGCGGAGCAGGCCTGCCCGCGGCAACTGGACGTCGCCTTCGCCGGTGCCGACCCGAAGACCAGCCAGGTCCTCGAGCAGGCAGCGGATTGTCTCGGCGGCGTCGGACTTGTTGGTGCCGATCACGCCGGTCGGGCCGCGCTTGAGCCAGCCGGCCACGTACTCGCCCGGCAGCGGCAATCCATCATCGCCGAGGACACGGCCGAGGGCGTTCGGGACCACCGAAGCACGCGGGTCGAACGGCACGCCGGGCAGCGGCACGCTCTGGTATCCCACCGAACGCAGCACCATCTGGGCGCTGACCGTCTCGAACTCGCCGGTGCCGCCCAAGGCCCCGTCCGCGGTGATAGCGGTTCGCTCGAACGTGATACCGCTGACCCGTTCGGTACCTAGGATTTCTACCGGCCTCAACCAGAACCTGACGATCAGCCGTCGCGCGTGCCCGGAAGGAGCGGCCTCGGCGGTCCCGCCCTGCGCCCACTTTGAGATCGCCACCAGGTTGCCGCGTACCCGCCGGTCGGATTCGACGAGCGCGGCACCCTCGCCGGACAGGTCGAACGTGTTCAAGTCGGCCTCGTCGGCGTGCACCACGACTTCGACACCGGGTAGTTCGCCCAGCTCACGAAGCTCCTTGGTGGTGAACTTGGCGTACGCGGGCCCGCGCCGGCCGATCATGTGGACCTCGCGGACCTTGCTCTCGCGCAAGGCGTCCAGGACGGGCTGCGGGACATCGGTGGTGCGCAGTTCGGCCGGGTCCCGGGCCAGGATCCTGGCCACGTCGACCGCGACGTTGCCCACGCCGATCACCGCGACCGACTCGGCGTCCAGGGTGAACGCGTCGGAATTCATGTCCGGATGGCCGCAGTACCAGTTCACGAAGTCGGTAGCGGCGTAGCTTCCCGGCAGGTCCTCGCCGGGGATGCCGAGCCGCCGGTCTCGCATCGCCCCGGTCGCGTAGATCACCGCGTCGTACGCCGACAGCAGGTCGTCGCGGGTGACATCCTCACCGAGGTGAACCCCGCCGACGAACCGGACGTCGGGGCTTTCCAGCACCTTGCGCAGGTATTGCGCGATCGACTTGATGGACTTGTGGTCGGGCGCGACGCCGTACCTGACCAGGCCGTACGGCGTGGGCAGCCGGTCGATCACGTCCACCCGCACCGGGACAGGTACCGGCAGCGCCGCCGCCTGCTTGACCAGCGCCTCAGCGGCGTAAAGCCCGGCAGGACCCGAGCCGATCACGGCAACGTTCAGCATGAATGCTTACGCTACTCGACCGGCCGCCGCTCCGGCGCGGCCTGCTCGGTGTCGCGTTCCTCACCAGATGACCGGCGCGCGACGGCCTCGGTGATCTGCCTGGCCAGGTGCTGAGAGGTCAGGCCTGCCTCGTCGAGCACCTCGTCGCGGGTGCCGTGCGCGAGGAACTCCTGCGGCAGCCCGAACGTCTTGACCGGCATGTCCACGTCGTGATCGCGCAGCAGCCTGGCCACCGCGTCGCCGAACCCGCCGACCCGCCCGTTGTCCTCGACCACGGCCACCAGCCGGTGCTGCCGCGCGGCCTCCACCAGCGCCTCGTCCACCGGCTTAGTCCAGCGCGGGTCCACCACGGTGACGCCGATCCCGTGGCCGGCCAGCCGGTCCGCGATCTCCAGGCCGGTCAGCGCCATCGGCCCCGCGCCGACGAGCAGGACGTCGGCGGCCAGGCCAGCCGAAGGCGACCGCAGCACGTCCATGCCGCCTAGCTTGGCGACCGCCTCGACCTCGCCCCCCACCTTGCCCTTGGGGAACCGGACCACGGTCGGTCCGTCGGACACCTCGACCGCCTCGTTCAGCAGTTCGGCCACCCGCTTGGCATCCCGCGGCGCCGCGATCTTCATGCCGGGGACAAGCTGCATGATCGACCCGTCCCACATGCCGTGATGGCTGGCGCCGTCCGGTCCGGTCACCCCGGCGCGGTCGAGCACGATCGTCACCGGGAGCTTGTGCAGCGCTACGTCCATCAGCGTCTGGTCGAAGGCCCGGTTCAGGAACGTCGAGTAGATGGCCACCACCGGGTGCAGGCCGCCCATGGCCAGGCCCGCGGCACTGGTCATCGCGTGCTGCTCCGCGATGCCCACGTCGTAGACCCGGTCTGGGTAGGTTGCCGCGAACTGGGCCAGCCCGGTCGGGTACAGCATCGCCGCGGTGATCGCGACGACATCGGGGCGCCGCGCGCCGATGCTCACCATCTCGTCGCCGAACACCCGGCTCCAGGTCCCGGGCTGCGCGCCGGCCGCGGGCACCTGGTGCAGGCAGTCGACCTCGTTCTGCTCGGCCTCCGGGTAGCCGAACCCCTTCTTGGTGATCACGTGCAGCAGCACGGGGCCGCCGAAGTCCCGGGCGCGCCGCAGCGCGTGCTCCACCAGCCGCTCATCATGCCCGTCGATGGGGCCGACGTACTTCAGGCCCAGGTCCTCGAACATCACCTGCGGCTGCAGGACGTCCTTGATGCCCTTCTTGACGCGGTGCAGCGTCCCGTACAGCGGCGGGCCGACGAGCGGGGTCCGGGGCAGCGTGGTCTTGATGTACTCGAGCACGTGCTCGTAGCGCGGGTTGACCCGGATCGCGGCCAGGTGCTCGGCCAGGCCGCCGATCGTCGGCTGATAGGACCAGCCGTTGTCGTTGACGATCATGA
>JBAUAY010000636.1:0-8218 GCA_049676235.1 Streptosporangiaceae bacterium | reverse complement strand
GCTGGGCCCGGTCACCGAGGACTACCGGGCCGCCTGTGCGGTCCGCCAGACCCCCGTCAACGCCCTGGAACCGGAATTCGCCACCCGGCCCGGCAGGCCCGGTGCGGACATGCTGCTGCGTGAGTACCTGTGCCCGGTCAGCGGCCTGCGGCTGAGTACCGAGATCATCCGCTCCGGCGACGACCCGGCCGCCGACATGGTGCTGGCCGGGGGCGCGCCGTGACCCCTGGCCCCGTAACCGGCGGGGCGGCTACTGTCGGCGGGCTGCTGCTGCGGTCCGCGCAGCGGTGGCCGGACGCCGACGCACTGGTCGAGGGACAGACCGTGCTGACCCACGGGCAGGCCTGGGCGCGAGCGCAAACGGTCGCCGCGCGGCTGGCGGCTCGGGGCGTCCGGCCAGGCGACCGGATCGGACTATTTATGCCGAACGGGTGGCGGTACGCCGTGGCCTACTACGGGGTCCAGCTGGCCGGGACCGTCGCCGTGCTGGTTAACACCCGCTTCACCGCACCCGAGATTGACTACGTGCTGACTGATTCGGGAGCGGGCTTCGTGGTCGTGGACGCTGGCCTGGCATCGCGGGTGCCGCAGACCTGCACCCACTGGGACGTCGACGAGCTGACCGCGCCAGGTCCCCCAGATGGCGTGCTGGCCGGCCTGGCGGCGGCCAGCACAGACATCGCCAACATCCTCTACACCTCCGGCACCACCGGGTATCCCAAGGGAGCCATGCAGACGCACGGCAACCTGGTGTTCAACGCGGGGACGGTCGGCTCGGTGTTCCGGGTCAGTCCGGATGACCGCACCCTCGTGGTCGCACCGCTGTTTCACGCCACCGGCCTGGCCTCGCAGCTGATCGGGTTCGGCGCGCACGGGGCGGCGTGCGTGTTCCAACCCCGCTTCCGCGCGGCCGACATGCTGGACGCGTTGGTCGAACATGGGATCACCTTCTTCGCGGGAGTGACCGCGATGATCCATCTCATGCTGGCCGACCCGGGCATGGGCACGGCGGACCTAAGCGCCCTGCGCACGGTCTGCTTCGGCGGCGCCCCGGTGGCCGAGGCGTTCCTGACCGAGGCAGCCAAGCACCTGCCCGGCGTCGCCTTCGCGAACGTGTGGGGGCTGACCGAGGCCACCTCGATCGTCACCTGCGCCCTCGGCCAGGAGTGGTTGGAGCGACCGTGGTCGGTCGGGCGGCCGGTGCCCGGAATCGAGGTGGGCGTGGCCATCGACGAGCAGGTCGTGGACCCCGACCCGGACGCGATAGGCGAGCTGTGGGTCCGCGGGCCAGCCGTGACCGCGGGCTACTGGGGCCGTCCGGAGGCAACCGCGCAGACGTTCGGCGCCGTCGGCTGGCTGCGCACCGGCGACATCGGCCGGGCTGACGCCGAAGGCTACGTCCAGGTGCTTGACCGGGTGAAGGACATGATCATCCGGGGTGGCGAGAACATCTACAGCCTGGAAGTGGAGAGCGTCATCGCCCGGCATCCGGCCGTCGGGGAAGTCGCCGTCGTCGGCGTGCCGGACACCGTCTTCGGCGAGCGAGTACGCGCTGTCGCCGTGCTGCGCGAGGGCGCGTCCCTGTCGATCGGCACCCTGCGCGAGTGGGCCGGCACCCAGCTCGCCGACTACAAGCTGCCCGCGGAGCTGGTCACGGTCAGCGAACTGCCCCGCAATGCCAGCGGCAAGGTCATCAAGAAGCAACTGGCCGGGCTGGTCACCGAAATTCCGCCCGAGAGGGCGAGCCGATGAACGCGATCATGCAGACTGGCCGAATGCCCCATGCGCGTGATGCCGCAGAACCGGAGCGCGTCTCCGGCTCATCGCGGACCGAGCGGTCCATGCCCGACCACATCCTCAGCTCAGCCGCGACCCTGTTCTCACGCCGTGGTTACCACGCCGTCGGCATCCGCGAGCTGGCCGACGCCGTCGGGCTGTCCACGTCCACGCTTTACCACTACTACCCGACCAAGCAAGACATCCTTTTCGCGATCATCAGCCGGTTCCTGCACGAGTTCACCGAGCAGCTCATAGCCGGGCTGCGCGACAGCTCAGTCACGCCGCGGCAACGGTTCGAACGCGCAGTCACCGACCATGTCGTCCTCACCGTGACGCGCCGCGAGGAGCTGCTAGCCGGAAACCCGGTACTCAATGCGCTGACCGCCGAACAGCAGGCGCACATCGCCGCGCTGCGCCGCGCATACCGGGACGCGGTACGGGACGTGATCGCCGAAGGTGCGGCCGCGGGCCAGTTCCATGTCACTGATCCGCTGCTGGTGGCGATGGCCATGCTCGACATGCTCGATGGCATCCGCAGCTGGTACCACGACGGCGGAGCCCTGTCCCTGACCGCGCTCGCCGCCCGCTACCGCACGTTCACGCTCGCCCTATGCCAGTCAGGTGATAACGGATGACCGACCCCGAGGCGCCCGGCCCCGCGGGCACGACGGCAGCGGGAATCCCGCTCCGCCCGTTCTACCGGCCGGACGACAGCTCCCGCGACCAGGGCACGCTCGCCGACCCGGGAACGTACCCGTTCACCCGCGGCAGGCTCCGGCCGCCCGATGCCCGGCCACGCGGGTGGATCCAGCGCGAGCTCTCCGGAGAGGGCTCGCCCCGCAGGTCAAACCAGCAGCTCCGCGCGCTGCTGGCCGACGGCGCACTGGGCGTCGACGTGATCGGCGACAACCCGACGGTATCGGCGCTTGATCCCGACCACCCGATGTGCGTCCCGGCGGTCGGCACGACCGGCGTGTCCCTGTGCCGCAAGCAGGACTTCATCGAGCTGCTCGCCGGTCTCCCGCTCGACCGGATGACGCTGAGCCATTCCTTGCCGCCTGCCTTCGCCCTGGCCGGCCAGTATCTGGCTGGTCCGGCGAACGGCATCGATCCCAAGGTCATGCGCGGGTCCGCGATCCAGGCGCCTATCTACTCCGAGGACTGCTGCTATTCGACGTTTCTGCCGTTCGCCATGCGGATGCGCCTGTCCCTCGACTCGATCGTCTTCTCGCTGCGCGAGATGCCGCGGTTCCACGCCTTCCTCGAGGACACGTACTACATCTCCGACGGCGGGCTGAACGCGGTGGAGGAGATGAGCCTGGGCCTGCTGGAAATCCGGGAGGTATGCCGTCGGCTGCTGGCGCGCGGCCTGCCGGTCGACTCGTTCGCTCCCCGGATCGCCATCCTGGTCAACTGCCGCATGGACCTGTTCGAGGAGATCGCCAAGATCCGGGCGACTCGCCGGCTGTTCGCCCGCATGATGCGCGAGGAATTCGGCGCGACGGATCCGCGATCGTGGTCCGCCAACATCGCGGTCCACACCTCCGGTCTCACGCTCACCGCCGCTCAGCCGGCCAACAACATCGTCCGGGGCGCCCTGCAGGCCATGGCCATGGCCATGGCCGGGGTGCAGGGGCTGGAGATCTCTACCTTCGACGAGCCGTTCCGCACGCCGTCGGCCATCGCGCATCAGCTCGCCATCCGCACCCAGCAGGTCATCCAGGCCGAGGCCAACATCGGCGCCGTCGAGGACCCGCTGGGCGGTTCCTACTACGTCGAATCGCTGACCGACGAGCTGGAGCGCCGCATCGACGCCGCGGTGCGGCAGATAGAGGAGCTTGGTGACGTCGATACTCTCGTCGAGGGCGGCTATTTCCGGCGCATCTTCACCGGCGCCATGGACCGGCATTCCTCCGCCGTGCAGAACGGGGAGCTGCGGATCGTGGGAGTTAACGAGCACACCATCGCACCGGAGGCCGACCGGTTCCTGCGCGACATCGCCGAAGAGCGCTTCGAGCCGGATTACGCGCACGTCGAACGGATCCGCTCCTGGCGTCCCTCCCGGCGGGACGCGCCGCTGCAGGCCAGTCTCGAACGCGTGCGCGACGCCTCCGCCGACCCGGCCGCCGATCTCATGGCCCCGATCATCGCCGCGCTCGATGTCGACGCGACCATCGGGGAGATCACCAGCTGCCTTCGCGAAGGCCAGGGACTGCCCGGGGACCCCTTCGAATACGCCGCCCGCCGTCTGCCGGCCGGGACACGGCCGTGACGGGGAACCAGCGCCCCGGACGCATCGTCATCGGTACCCTCGGCCTCGACCAGCACGAGGTCGGTGCGATGGCGATCAGTCAGTTCCTCGTCCGGCAGGGCTACGAGGTGATCTACCTAGGCCGCTTCAACACCCCCGAGCGGCTCGCCGCGGTGGCCGAGCAGGAAGACGCTGACCTCATCGGCGTATCGGTGCACTCCTGGGAATTCCTCGCCTATGCTGACGAACTCGTGGCTCGCTGCCGGGACCTCGGCATCGGCCTGGTCCTAGGCGGAAGCGTGCTGACCGACCGGGATCAGGCCGACCTGATCGCACGGGGCGCCGACGCGGTATTCGGCCCCTATGCCCACGAAGCCGCGATGCTCCAGCAGATCGATGCCATCGTGCACCGGGTCCGGGCCGGTGACGCGGCGACCCACCCGTTCGGCGCAAAGGACGCTGGCCTTCCCGGGCCGCTCGCCGGCCGGGTCGTCATCGTCACCGGCGCGGCGCGCGGCCTGGGCCGCGCCTACACCCTGGAACTGTGCCGGCAGGGCGCCGCAGTCGTCGCCACCGACGTGGACGAGGCCGCCCTGGAGGAGGTGGCCGGCGCCGTCCGGGACACGCCGGGCAGCGTGCACGCGCAGGCCTGCGACATCACCGACTCTGACGCCCCGCGCCTGCTGCTGCGCACCGCGCTACGCCGCTACGGTCAGCTGCACGCCCTGGTGTCCAACGCTGGCTTGCTGCGTTCCGGGCCGATCCTCCGGCTGGACGACGATGACCTCCGCCTGCTCCTCGACGTCCACGTGACCGCGGCCTTCCGGTTGCTACGGGTCATCGGCGGTTACTGGCGGGCCGAAGCCAAGGCGGGCCGGGCCATCGACGCCGCCGTGGTCCTCACCACCTCCTCCGCCGGCCTATACGGCTTCCGCGCCGAAGCCGCGTACAGCGCGGCCAAGGCCGCGGCCGCGATGCTCGCCCGGGTCGGCGCCGACGAACTGGGCCGCTACGGGGCAACCGTCAACGCCATCTCGCCCGTGGCACGGACCCGTCTCACCGAATGGCTGGGGGAACGCAACGGGGACCCGGTCGACGACCCCCTAGCCGCCGAGCACGTCGCGCCGGTGATCGCCTGGCTGCTCGGGCCGGGGGCGCGGGACGTCACCGGCCGGGTCCTGGAGGCCGGGAACGGCCACATCTCGGTCCCCAGCACCTGCCAGCCCGGCACGCCGTTCCCGCTGCCGCCGCTCATGTCCCCCGCGGCGGCCAACGCTCTGCTGCCCCGCGTCCTGGCCAGCGCCACACCACCACCAGCGCTGCTAGATCCCACCGGGCTTAGTGATGCGCTTCGCCTTCCGCAAGGAAGTTGACGGGTCTGGCGGGGGGCTCAGGAGTCGGCGAGGGATGCGCGGGCCAGGTGGCGGCGCGAGGTCACGTCGAGTTTGCGGAACACCTTGCGGAGGTGATAGTCGACGGTACTGGGGCTGATGAATAGCTTCGAGGCGATCTCCGGGTTGGTCGCGCCGCGGGATGCCAGCGTGGCGATCTGGGCTTCCTGTGGGGTTAGATCGTTGCGGGTTTCCGGGCTGCGCCTGCGCGCGGTTTCTCCGGTGGCGGCCAGCTCCAGCCTGGCCCGCTCGGCGAAGCCGGCCGCTCCGATGGCCTCGAACAGGGTGAAGGCGGCGCGCAGCTGCTCCCGGGCCTCGACGCGGCGCTTGCGCCGGCGCAGCCATTCGCCGTAGAGGAGCTGGGTGCGGGCCAGATGAACAGCGCCCCGGCAACGGGTCAGGCAGTCGATGGCCTCGGCGTACAGCGCCTCGGCCTCGTGATCGGCGGCGAGCGGGCGGCGAATGGGTCCGGTCTCAGGCGCGCACGGGCGGCCTGTTGAGGTGACTAAGGAGCGCCGCAACGAGGTCTAGGGCGGTGTCTATTTCGGGCTCGGTCCCACCGAGCAGGGGGGCGTAGAGGTGGGCGTCGCACATTCGGACGATGGCTTGGCTGAGCGTGGTGGCGGGTAGCGATGCTTCGAGCCGGCCGGCGGTGACCTCGGTTTGCAGCATCTCAGCGATCAGTTTCGCCGCGATCTGCTCGACGGCGCCGGGCAGTAGCGCGAGCCGGATGAACACTAGGGGCTCGCGCTTGCACAGCGCCTGTAGCGGTTCGGCGCCGATGACGGCGTGCATGAACCGGTTGATGACGTCGAGGACGAGGTCAACGCCGCCTTCGGCCGTGGCGCCAGCGGCCGCGCGGCGGAACGTGCGCTCGGTGGCCTCGGCCAGCACCACCGCCAGCAGATCGTCGCGATTGCCGACTAGCCGGTAGAGCGTCGAGCGCCCGATGCCGAGTTGGGCGGCCAGCGCGGACATGTCCACCGCCTCGCCGCGCAGGTAGGCCCGGGTTGCAGCGTTGATGACAGCGCGGCGGGTCAGCGCCGTTCCCAGCCGCGCGCCGTCGGCCGCGCGCGGCGGGGCTCCGGTGTTCATTACCCCAGTATCACGCATGGGACATTGCCATCATGTGTCCTATAGTGGCACACTACATCCTATTGTTTCACTAGGCTGGAGCTGGCGATGCGGATCGAGACGGTGCGCGGCCGCGATGGCCGTGGATGGGCTGGGCACCACCCTGATGCACGAGCACGTCTTCGTGGTCGCCCCGGATGTGATGCAGAACTACGGGCACGAGTAGTGGTGGGACGAACAGGACCGGGGCGCGGATGCGGTGAGGCAACCTGCAGGCGCTCAAGGACGCCGACGCACGACGCGTCCTGCTACAACGACTACACCCACACCACCGATGACGTGCTGCCCGCGCTGCGCGAACACGGCGTCGTCGAGGCCCAGATCACGGCGATGTCGGTCCACAACCCCGCCCGCTACTTCACCGGAGGCCAGGAGTGAGCCCAACGGCAGTTATCGAGATTTCCCGCACGCACAACCCCTACCCGCGTCAGGGTGTTCAGGCTGACGACCACGGGATTCCTCGCTACACGGAGCTGCCCGAGTCGTTGATCGCGATGCTCGCGCGCCATGTGGAGACCGGCCCGGACGTGGAGGCCGTGGTCGAGGTCGGCGGCCAGCGGCTGGCCTATCGGCAGCTGTGGGACCGTGCCGCGCGAGTCGCGGGGGGCTTGCGCGCGGCCGGGGTGGCGCGCGGCGACCGGGTCGCCGTGCGCTATCCGGCCGGGGTGGACTGGGTGCTGGCGTTCTGGGGCACGCTCATGGCCGGGGGCGTGGCTGTCGCGGTCAACACGCGCTCGTCCCAGCCCGAGGTCGAGTTCGTGCTGCAGGACGCCGGGGTCACGGTGGACCTCGCCGCAGACAGTCCCTTGCCGGACGGGGACCCGCTGGTCGTCGACGGAATTGGCCTCAGCGACGTCGCGGCGTTCTTCTACACATCCGGCACCACCGGCAATCCCAAGGGCGTGCCGACGACCCACGAGGCGTTTCTGGCCAATGCCGAGAACATGCTTACCTGCCTCGGCCTTCCGGCCGATATCGGCGCCGGCCTGCGGACGTTGATCTCGGTGCCGCTGTTCCACGTCACCGGCTGTAACTCGCAACTGATCGTCGCGGCCCGCGTCGGCGGCACATCGGTCATCCTGCCGGCGTTCGACCAGGCGAAGATGATCGCGTCGATCCCGGGCGAGCGGATCACCTTCATCGTGACCGTCCCCGCAATCTACTCCCTGATCCTGCGCCGCCCCGAGTTCGCGACGATGGACGTGTCGGCCGTGCGGTGGGTCGGCTACGGCGGCTCGCCGATCGCCCCGACGCTGGTCCGGGCATTGCAGGACGCGTTCCCCGCCGCGCGGGTCTTCAACGGCTACGGGATGACCGAGACCGCGTCGATCATGAGCGTGCTGCCCCACGATGACGCAATCGAACACGCCGACTCCGTCGGCTACTCGGTCCCGTCCGTCGACCTGGGGATCGTCCCGCTCGATGACGACCCGAGTACCGGGGAACTGGTCGTGCGCGGCGCGAACGTCACCGTCGGCTACTGGCAGCGACCCGAGACGAACGCGGAGACGATCGTCGACGGGTGGTTGCACACCGGTGACATCGTGCGCGTCGACGACGCCGGCCGCGTGCACATCGTCGACCGGATCAAGGACATCATCATCCGTGGCGGCGAGAACGTTTCCAGCATCGAGGTCGAATCCGCACTGCTTGCCGCACCCGG
>JBAUAY010000635.1:0-3922 GCA_049676235.1 Streptosporangiaceae bacterium | reverse complement strand
CCCTGGTCGGCGAGCATCATGGCGCAGAACGGCCCGGGCCCGATGCCCGCCAGCTCGAGCACGCGCACGCCGGCCAGCGGCCCGCGGCGAGATGGACCCAACGACCTCGACGGCGGCTCTGGTCCCGGCCCGTTGCGAGCTGGCTCCGCCCCTGCTGTCATCAGGATCGCGGCGTGGAGGCCCCGGCCTTCAGGCCGGGGGGAAAACGCCGCTTCACCTCCCCGGAAATGTCGGTGGTGTTCGCTAGTGTGTTCGTATGTCCCGGTACCGGCTGCTCCCCACGCCCGCCCAGGAAGCGGTGCTGCGGGACCACTGCGCGCATGCCCGGTACATGTGGAACCTGGCCGTCGAGCAGCACGCCCACTGGCGCCCCGGCCGGAAGGGCGCGCCGGGCTACCTGGAGCAGTGCCGGCAGCTCACCCAGGCGCGAGCCGGGCACCCGTGGCTGCGCGAAGGCTCCCAGACGGTCCAGCAGCAAGCCCTGCGCGACTTCGCCCAGGCCATGGCCGCGTTCTTCGACCCGGGCAACCCGGCCGGGCGGCCGTCGTGGCGCAAGGCCGGGCGGGACGAGGGATTCCGGATCGTGGGGCGCGGCAGCCAGTGGGACGTGCGGCGCGTGTCCCGTAAGGTGGGCCAGGTCTGGGTGCCCAAAGCCGGATGGGTGCGGTTCCGCTGGTCCCGCGCGGTACCGCCGGGCGCGAAGTCCTACCGGGTGGCCATGGACCGCGCGGGCCGGTGGCATATCGCCTTCGCCGTGATCCCCGAGCCCATCCCTGCACCCGGTAACGGCCGGGCCGTAGGCATCGACCGGGGGGTGGCGGTCTCCGCGGCCCTGTCCACTGGCGAGATGCTGCACGCCCCCCGCCTGACCGGGCGGGAGCGGACCAGGCTGCGGCGGCTGCAGCGCAGGCTCGCCCGTGCGACGCGGGGCTCGAACCGCCGCAGCCGGGTCAAATGCGCGATCGCCCGGCTGCGGGCTCGGGAGACGGACCGGCGTAAGGACTGGGCCGAGAAGGCCAGCACGGACATCGCGAGGCGGTTCGACGTGATCCGCGTCGAGAACCTGAAGATCATGAACATGACCCGGTCCGCGAAAGGCGCCCGGGAGAACCCGGGCCGGAACGTCCGCGCCAAGGCCGGGCTGAACCGGGGGATCCTGGGGTCGGGGTGGGGGCTGCTGGTGCGCCGGCTGAAGGACAAGGCCCCGGGCCGGGTGGAGAAGATCAAGCCGCAATACACGAGCCAGCGGTGCTCGGCGTGCGGGCAGGTGGACCGGGACTCGCGCGAGAGCCAAGCCGTGTTCCGGTGCACTGCCTGCGGTTTCGCCGGCCACGCGGACGTGAACGCGGCCATCAACATCGCGGCGGGGCACGCCGTGACTGCGCGGGGAGGCGACGGGGTAGCCCGGCCCGTGAACCGCGAACCTCATCTGCTGCTCCCATCGGCGTAGTAGCTGGAATCCCTCGCCTTCAGGCGGGGGAGGATGTCAAGTATCGCTACCTCCGGACGTACGTACGCTTTCCGTGTCACTAGCTTGGCGCAATCCTCAAAGGTCGATGTGGTCCTGTCCGGCGCGCATCCCAGCCAGCAGCCGCTCGACGTCATCCCGCGACAGCGACCGCCGCCACTCGCTGAACAGGCCGCGGACCAGGAAGCCCCCAGGCGCGGGCTCGACCGAGGTCAGGATGAACCCGGCGGGCAGGTCCGGCACGGCCAGGTGGAACGCCGGGGACCACAGGGATACGCGCCGGTCGAGCAGGTACAGGGCCCGCGGACGCACGCTGATGGACCGGCCCTCGGCGTCCGTTTCCACGTCCAGCCGCACCCACGGCACGCCCGCCAGGCCGACCTGCGGGACGCCGGCCACCAGGGCCAGCTCCAGCCGGGGCGACACGGCGGCCAGCCACCTGGAGGCGAACGAGGCTGAGATGAAGGCCTCGCAGTGAACCGGCGCGGTCACCATCGTCAGCCGCGCGCCCGGCCGCACGTGCACGTTGCTGGCCCGGACCTCGACGCGCTCGAACTGGTAGACATGCCATTGGACGTCTCGTGCGGTGATCCGGATCTGGCCGTACTGGCCCATGACCCGGGCGAGGTCCGCGCCGTCCATCGAGATGTCGGAAAGGGTCAGGGTCAGGTCATGCCCGGCGAACCGGAACGTCCGCTGTTTCCCGGTGAGCCAGGACCGGGCGGCGTCCACCAGCAAGGCGAACGGGTCACCGGGCAAGGTGCTCGGCTGAGGCAGGCCGATCGACGCGGCCGCGGCGGAGGACATGGAGACGATATCCGTCCAGGTCCGCTTCCAGTCATCGGTCCAGGAACGGTCGAAGGGCCGCCTTTCCGCCATGGCGACATGCTGACACAGGGCACCTAGCTGGGCAACGTGGCGGTGGCGGCCGGGTGGTCAGCCAGGCTCGCGCTCGTGACCGGCCTGCACCTGCCTGCTGAGCCCGCGGTAGGCCTCCGACGCGGGGATGTTCCCGGCCAGGACCCGGTACACCTCCTGGCAGACGGGCATCTCCACGCTGTAGCGCTCGGCCAGTTCATGCACGGTGAAGGCGGTGCCGACGCCCTCCGCCACGGTTCGGGTCGCGCCGAGCACCTCGTCAAGCGTCCGGCCGGCGCCGAGCTGCTCGCCGAGCGACCGGTTGCGGCTCTGCGGGCTCATGCAGGTGGCGATGAGGTCCCCCATGCCGGCCAGGCCGGAGAAGGTCGTCGCCTCGCCGCCCATGGCGACGCCCAGGCGGGTGACCTCCGCCAGCCCGCGGCAGACCACCGCGGCCCGGGTGTTGTCCCCCACGCCCAGCCCCTGCGCGATACCGGTCGCGATCGCCACCACGTTCTTGAGCGCCCCGCCGAGCTCGCATCCGATCACATCATGGTTGGTGTAGATCCGGAACAAGCCCCGGCGCATGACGGACTGCAGCGCCCGGGCCACGTCGAGGTCCTCGGTCGCGATCACGCTCGCCGCGGCCTGGCCGGCCATGATCTCCTTGGCCAGGTTGGGCCCGGTCAGGGCGGCAGCGGGATGGCCGGGCAGTTCCTCGCGGACGAGCTGCGTCATGCGCAGCATCGAACCGCGCTCGAAGCCCTTCGACAGGCTGACAACCGGGGCCCACGGCCGTAGGTAGGGGCGGGCATCGGCCAGGATGGCCCGGAAACCGTGCGTCGGCACGCCGACCACCAGCAGGTCGGCGTCGTGCACGGCCTTCTCCAGGTCCGCCGTAGCCTTCAGCCCAGACGGCAGCGTGAACCCGGGCAGGTAGCGCGAATTCGCGTCGCGCTCATAAATTTCCCTGGCCAGCTCGGGATCCCGGGCCCAGATAGTGCAATCGTGATGGCCGGCCAGAAGGGACGCCACCGTGGTACCCCACGACCCGGCCCCGAGCACTGCGATCCGCATGCCAGATCACTCACCCCTAGGTTCACCTGGCCTTCAGGATAGAGCCGCCGACCCGCCGGTGCTAGTTGGCCCGCGCCGAGACCGCCCGGCACGACTTGCTGTCTGCCTAGCCCAATCCGGCCGGATCGTAGCTCGGTTGTCACATTTATCACTCTAGTATATTTGTTCGATTATTATCGGATCTACTGGCTATACAAGGTTAGATTCGCTATCATGTTCTGTAGAAGTCATATCAAAATCCTTCTCCCGAACGGTAGTGGTGTATGCCTCACAAGCCGGCTGTGGCGGGATCCGGGCGGGACGAGGACCCCGCCCGGGAGCCCCGCGAGCCGGTTCACACCCCGGATCCGATGACGGAGGCGGACTGGCAGGCCTGGTGCGACTCGGCGATGGGCGAGGATGAGCCGCCTGACCCTGATGAGGAGGAGGACCCTGATTCGGCGGCGGCGTGGGAGTGCGACCTGGACGCGATCGTGGCGGAGTGCCGGCGCATCACCGCGGACGAGGCCGCTGCGGGCG
>JBAUAY010000634.1:0-3955 GCA_049676235.1 Streptosporangiaceae bacterium | reverse complement strand
GACCCGGGCCGGGTGCAGGCTTGGGTGGCGGCCGCCACCACCTCGCGGGCCAGCGCGGCGGACGGCACCCGCACGATGTCCAGCGCGCCGGGGTCGGCCCGAAGCGAGGAGGCGGGCCGCAGCCCGGGGGCGATGACGGCGAGCAGCGAGGAGGCGAAGTCCAGGATCTGCCGCGGGACGCGATACCCGACGGACAACTCCCGCACGTCGGTTTCCGGCTTGCCCAGGTTGGACAGCAAACAGGCCCAGGAGGAGGCCGCCCACGGCGTGGTGCCCTGGGCCAGGTCGCCGAGCACGGTGGCCGCGCCGGTGGAGCAGCGCCGGCCCAGGGCCCGGCACTCCATCGGCGACAGGTCCTGCGCCTCGTCCACCACCACGTGGGCCAGGCTGGGGGTCCGGGTGATCAGGTCGCGCGCCTCGTCGATGAGCACCACGTCGGCCGGGGACCAGCGGGCCGACCCGGGCGCGCGGGGCGCCGGTGACCACACGATCTCGGCCTGCTCGGCCGGGGTCAGCAGGTCCCCCGCCGCTTCGGCCAGCGTCTGCGCGGACGACAGCAGCCCGAACACCAGCCGGACCGGATCCAGCTTGGGCCAGATCGCCTCGACCGCCGCGCGGACCGGCCGCGACCGCCGGACCGCCTCGTGCGTTCGGTCGTCGCAGGCCTCCCCGGCCGCCTCCATCTGGGTCAAGATCACGTGCGCGATCCGGTGCTCGAGCAGCTCGCGGGCCGCGCCGTACCGCACGCCGCGGTGGCGCAGCTCGTGCACGAGTTCCTCGGTCTCCCAGGCGGCGACCCGCCAGCGCCGGGTCCCGCGGGCCAGGACCACGGCCTCCTCCGGCCGCCGCACCGACGCCCACACCGCCCGCCGGAGCACCTCGGCCATCCGCGCGTCGCCCTTGAGCACCGCGGCCGTCTCGGAGTCGGACCCGCGCACCGGCACCGAACCCAGGGACTGGACGAGCTCGCCCACCGTGGTCTGGGTGACGTCGAGCTCACCCAGGGCGGGCAGCACGTCGCGGATGTAGGACAGAAAGGCCCGGTTGGGCCCGACCATGATCACGCCGCGCCGCCGGACCTGCTCGCGGTGCGCGTACAGCAGGTAGGCGACCCGGTGCAGCCCCACGGCGGTCTTCCCGGTGCCCGGCGCGCCCTGGACGCAGACGGTCTGCGCGGCGTCGGCCCGCACGATGTCGTCCTGGTCGGGCTGGATGGTCGCGACAATGTCCCGCATCGGCCCGGACCGCGGCCGCTCGATCTCATCGATCAGGATCTGGCTGGGTTTCTGGCGTCCAATTCTTTCGGCCGAACGATCCGTGGTGAACGGCTCGTCTTCATAGGCGGTCAGCTCGCCGCCGGAGAAGCCGAACCGGCGCCGCAGCGCCAGGTTCATCGGGTCCGCGCCGCTGGCCCGGTAGAACGGCCGGGACACCGGGGCCCGCCAGTCGATCACCGCGGGCGTGCCGTCCGGGGCGTGCACGTGCCGGCGGCCGATGTGAAAGCTGTGTCCCGCTACCCCATCGTCGGATATTCCAGTTTCGGAATATCCGACTTCGGGGTGGGTGGCGGTTTCGGATGGGGGGGCGTAGTCGAGCCGGCCGAAGAACAGCGGGGTGTCCGGGAGGTCCTTGAGGGCTTCGGCCCGATGGTAGAGCTCGGCCTTGAGGTACTCCAGGGAGACCCGGTCGCCGGCCATGGCCTCGAGCGACAGGACGTCCTCGCGCATGAGGCTGAGATAGTCCCGGGAGCGCCGCAACTGCTCGCGTTCAGCGGTCAGGACCGGATCAGCCACGGTCCGTTCGGCAGAAATATTTTCGGGCACAAGGTCGGAAACTTACCATCCGACCGGACCGAAGTCACGCGGTTTTCTGCTCTGCTTTCTGCTCTGTTTGCTGCTCCGGCGCAGGCCAGGCGGACAGACCGCGCGGGGTGAGGAAGGCGTCGAAGACGAGCTCGGATGCGCCGGTCAGCGCGCCCAGGTCGCCCAGCGTGGAGGGCAGCAGGGCGGGCGGGTCGCCCCGGCGGAACCGCATCAGCGTGGACAGGTAGCCGGCCGTGACCGCGCCCGGGTCCGCCATGTACAGCAAAGCGGCCAGGCCGGACAGCCCGACCGCCTCGGGGTCCTGCGCGTTGACCAGCGCGCCGATGCCGCGGCCGAAGGCCCGGGCCACCAAGCCCAGGGCCCGGGCGCAGCGCGGGTCGGTGCCCGCCGCGGCGATGATCTGCTCGGCCTGGAGCATCCGGTCGCCCTGCTCGGGCCTCCCGGCCCCGCGGAGCAGCCCGCGGGCTCCGGCGTCGAGTTCCCAGCAGCCGACCGATCCGCACCGGCATGGCTCGTCGCTCCCGGTCAGCGGCATGTGCCCGAACTCGCCCGCCGAGCCGTACGCCCCGGTCACCGGCAGGCCGTCGGTCAGCAGGACCCCGCCGATGCCGGTCGCGACGTGCAGGTGCAGGGCTACCCTTACCCCTCGCAGTACGCCGCGTCGCGCCTCCGCCAGCCCGGCCAGCGTCGCGTCGTTACCGGCCAGGACGGGCCCGCACGCCAGCGACGGCCCGAGCGCCGCGGTCACGTCCACGTCCTGCCACTCGGTCAGCGTCGGCTGGACCATCGTGCTGTCCCGGACGGGCGACGGGACCGCGATGCCCACGCCGATCACGCGCTCACCGAACTGGCGGCCGCGGATCTCCAGCCGGTCCGCGACATCGGTCAGCATCCCGGTGCCCGAGCCGGCGTCCCGCTCCCGGCGGTCGAATACCGTGCAGCGCCCGGTGAGCTCGAAGGCGGCCACGGTAAAGGAGTCGTCGCGCAGGTCCACGACGAGCGCGACGGGGCCCCGGGCGTGCGCCGACGGCACCCCGGTCGGACGTCCCCGGGCGCGCTGCACGGTGGCGTCGACCGGGCCGGTCACCTCCTCGATCAGGCAGCGCCCGGCCAGGTCCCGGACCAGCACGGTGGCGGTCCCCCGGGCCAGGCTGAGCTGCCTGGTGAGTTCGGCCCGGGTGAGCTGGCCGCCGCCGTAGTGAACGGCGCGCAGCAGCCGCGCGAGATTGTGCGCGCGCAACTCGGCACTCGTGGTCGCCGCACCGTCATCCCTCCGCACACCTATGATCGTGCCACGCCCTTCCCGCTTCCCGTGCGCGCGAACCGCTACCAGTCCCAGTGAAAGCCGACCGCCGTCTGCTCGGCCAGGCGTAGGTACCGGTGCACCGCGAACTGACTGTCCAGGGCGACGGGTTCCCGTTCCACGATGGGGCCGTCCAGCCCGTCCCACACCGCCCACTCGACCTTGGCCGGCAGCTTTTCCGGATGAAATTCGATGCGGATATCGAGGTTCTCGACGAAGAATTGCACCACCCGGCGAAACTCCGGCGGCGGGGGCGCCGCGTAATGGAAACTGCACGAGTACTCCAGCGTCGCCGTTTCCCCGGCCGGCAGCGGCTTGGCCAGGAGCATATCCACAACGAAGAGTTCGGCAATAGGCTGATATACCGGGCCCGCGAGCCCGCTGAATCCCTGACCGGCCTCAATGGTCAGCGCATTCGTATCCGCCCGATAAGGAAGACGGTCGACGCCGTCGGTAATGGCTTCGATCACGTGGATAACGCGATGCTTGACCGGCATTCCGTCGGGGCCCAGATAATGATGATCGTGCAGGGAGAGCGTCTTGACCCGGCGGCTGCCGAGCATGACCGCCTTATCGTCGCGGATCGCCCGCGGGCCGGACAGCACGCGGACGTGCGCGGACCCTTCCCACAGCTTGAGAAGTTGCTCACGCTCCGGGACGCCGAGCCCGAAAGCGTCCATGAAAAGGACAAGCGTGGCCTTACTGAGCAGCTTGCCCGACAGCGCGCGGGAGGCGGTGTCCTTAAGCTGACGGGGCAGCACGTCGAGGTCGCCTTTTGCCCGCGGATGCTGCCACAGGTAATGCGCGAGGACCTCGGCCACCGCGAGCT